>NZ_JBNDHX010000086.1:0-16702 GCF_056755275.1 Leifsonia sp. HAY1-4F | reverse complement strand
TCCGTCGTCGGCAGCGTCAGATGTGTATAAGAGACAGCGGCACCCTTCTGCGTGAGGAGCCCCATGGGAATCGCCGTCGAGATCGCCGTCCAGGACCTGGCCGGGGTGCGGGTGGCCCTCGCCGAGGGCGCGGACCGCGTCGAGCTGTGCAGTGCGCTCGGGATGGGCGGCCTCACGCCGTCGGCGGCGCTCGTCTCGTCGGCCGTCGCGGAGGCCCGCGCTCAGGGCCGCGACCGATTCGTGCAGGTCCTCGTCCGTCCGCGCGGCGGCGGGTTCCTCTACGACGCCGACGAGCTGGCCGTGACCCTCGGCGACGTGCGGTTCGCTCGGGAGGCGGGAGCTGCGGGCGTCGTCGTCGGCGCGCTCACCGAACACGGTGGTGTCGACGCGGAGGCGCTCGAACGGATCGTCGCCGAGGCGGGGCCGCTGGAGGTCACCTTCCATCGCGCGCTCGACGTCGTCGAGCATCCCCTTGACGCCGCCGACGTGCTCGTCCGGCTCGGAGTCACCCGCGTGCTCAGCTCCGGAGGTGCGGCGCGCAGTATTGACGGCATCCACCTTATCCGTGCGCTTTCCGAATGCTTCTGCGGACGGCTCGAGGTCATGGCCGGCGGGGGAGTGCGGGTGGAGGACATCCCCGCCCTGGCGCGCGCCGGAGTGGATGCGGTGCACCTCTCGGCCCGGGACACCGTCCGCGGGACGCCCAGCGGACCGGGCGGCGGGGGCGCGGCCTACGACATCACCGACCCGGCGATCGTCCGCGCCGCTCTGGCCGCCGCGTCCCTGATCCGCTGACGACGGGGACTACGCATTCGTCCACAGGGCCGGCTGTCCACATCCGGCGTAACGCGGCGAAAGGCGACGGTGGCCGCCCGCTAGAGTTAACCCGTTCGGCGCCCCATCGACCGTGGCGCACCTCCTCCCAAGCCAGCCTCGCACTTCGTAAGGATCTGCCACGTGACAAAGCCGGTCGTCCTGATCGCCGAAGAACTTTCGCCCGCCACCGTCGACGCCCTCGGGCCTGACTTCGAGATCCGATCGGTGGATGGGACCGACCGTCCGGCGCTCCTCTCCGCTGTCGCGGACGCCGACGCGATCCTCGTCCGTTCTGCCACCAAGGTCGATGCCGAGGTCCTCGGCGCCGCTCCTGTCCTCAAGGTGATCGCGCGCGCCGGTGTCGGACTCGACAACGTCGACATCAAGACGGCGACCAGCGCCGGCGTGATGGTCGTCAACGCGCCGACCTCGAACATCATCTCGGCCGCGGAGCTGACCGTCGGCCACATCCTGAGCCTCGCCCGCCACATCCCCGCAGCGCACAGCGCGCTCGCCCAGGGGCAGTGGAAGCGCTCGAAGTACAGCGGCGTCGAGCTGTACGAGAAGACCATCGGCATCATCGGGCTCGGCCGCATCGGTGCGCTCATCACGGCGCGCCTGCAGTCGTTCGGCACGAACGTGATCGCCTACGACCCGTACGTGACGAGCGCTCGGGCTCAGCAGCTGGGCGTGCAGCTCGTCACGCTGGAAGAACTGCTCGCGCAGTCCGACTTCATCACCATCCACATGCCGAAGACGCCGGAGACCACCGGCATGATCTCCGACGACCAGCTGGCGCTGATGAAGCCGACCGCCTTCATCGTGAACGTGGCGCGGGGCGGCCTCATCGACGAGGACGCGCTGTACCGCGCCCTCACCACGGGCACGATCGCCGGCGCCGGGCTCGACGTCTTCGTCTCCGAGCCGCCGCAGGAGTCCCCGCTGCTCGCGCTCGAGAACGTCGTCGTCACCCCGCACCTCGGCGCCTCCACTGACGAGGCCCAAGAGAAGGCGGGCGTCTCGGTCGCACGTTCCGTCCGCCTCGCGCTCTCGGGCGAACTCGTCCCCGATGCGGTGAACGTCGCCGGCGGTGTCATCGACCCGTACGTGCGCCCGGGCATCCCGCTCGTCGAGAAGCTCGGTCAGGTGTTCTCCGGCTTGGCCGGCAGCCCGGTGACCAGCGTCGACGTGGAGGTCCGCGGCGAGCTGGCCGACTACGACGTCAGCGTGCTGAAGCTTGCGGCGCTCAAGGGCATCTTCACGAACATCGTCAGCGAGACGGTGTCGTACGTGAACGCGCCGCTGCTCGCCGACCAACGCGGCATCGAGGTCCGTCTCATCACCGACTCGGTCAGCGAGGAGTACCGCAACCTGATCACCCTGCGGGGCGCTCTGAGCGACGGCTCGCAGATCTCGGTGTCCGGGACGCTCACCGGCCCGAAGCAGATCGAGAAGATCGTCGGGATCAACGGCTACGACGTGGAGGTCCCCGTCGCGGAGCACCTCGTGGTCATGGTGTACGACGACCGTCCAGGGATCGTGGCCGTCTACGGTCGCGAGTTCGGCGAGGCGGCCATCAATATCGCGGGCATGCAGGTCGCCCGGACCTCGGCCGGTGGCAAGGCGCTCAGCGTCCTCACCGTCGACTCGCGCGTGCCCGACGGCCTGCTCGAGAAGGTGCGCCTCGCGATCGACGCCGACCTGATGCAGGAGATCGACATCACCGAGTCCTGAGGACTCGGGCGGCGGGGTGGCAGTTGGCCGCCTCGCCGGTGATGCCGAGGCGGCCGCTGGCCGCCCGGCGCCGCCGGCCTACCCGGCCCGCTCAGCGCCCTTCGGCGAACCGGCGGATGAGGGCGACGAGGTCGTCGATGTCCGTCTCGTCGCGGAGGACGCTGTTCGTCGCGGGAAGCAGCGCCGTGTTGTAGTACATCCCGTCGCCGATGAGCATGATCGTGCGAGCGATCAGCGGGTCGCCGACGGCCTCCTGGAGCACGTCCAGCCAGCGGCGCTGGGCGCCGGCCAGCGCATCCCGTGCCCGGGGATCGGCCGCCTGCGCCAGCCGGGCGATCGCGACGATGGCGCGCTCGAAGCGGGAGTCGGTCGGGATGGATGTGCGGAGGAAGTAGTCGACCGGTCCGTTCTCGGCCGCCCGCATCCGCGAGACATCCTCGTCGATCAGCGCCGCGAAGCGTTCCAGCACGCCGGTGGTCAACGCCTCCTTGGAGGCGAAGTGGTAGAGCAGCCCACCCTTGGAGACTCCGGCGCGCGCAGCGACCGCATCCAGGGTCGCCGCGCGTTCGCTCTGCTCGGCGAGGAGCTCCTCGTACGCGTCCAGCACCCGGTCCCGGGCGGTCCCGGAGGGAGAGGCGGGCGGTGCGACGAGGGCCATGACGCCATGCTAGCCGTCTTGCTGCTGTACCGTCTGGACGGTACAGTAATGGGATGTCCGCCTCCGTCGTCCAGACCCCCACCGCGACTCCCGCGGCGACCCGCGCCGGGGCGCGCGGCTGGGCGGCGCTCGGAGTCCTCATGCTCCCGACCCTGCTCGTCTCGGTCGACAACACCGTGCTCAGCTTCGCCCTGCCGTCCATCTCCGAGGCGCTCCAGCCCTCCGCGACCGGGATGCTGTGGATCGTCGACGTCTACCCGCTCGTCCTCGCCGGACTCCTCGTCGCGATGGGGAGCCTCGGCGACCGGATCGGCCGCCGCCGTCTGCTGCTGATCGGCGCCACCGGCTTCGCCGCCGTTTCGGCCCTGGCCGCCTTCGCGCCGACGGCCGAACTGCTGATCGCCGCACGCGCCTCCCTCGGTGTCTTCGGCGCGATGCTGATGCCGTCGACGCTCTCCCTGCTGCGCAGCGTCTTCGCCGACCGTGAGCAGCGTCGGCTCGCCATCGCGATCTGGGCATCGGGCTTCGCGGCGGGCTCCGCCCTCGGACCCATCGTCGGCGGTGTGCTGCTCGAGCACTTCCCGTGGGGGTCGGTCTTCCTGCTCGCGGTGCCGGTCCTCATCCCGCTGCTGGTCCTCGCTCCGCTGCTGGTGCGTGAGTCGCGCGACCCGCTGCCCGGACCGGTGGATGTTCCGAGCATCCTCTTCTCGCTGCTCACGATGGCGCCGATCGTCTACGGCATCAAGGCGCTCGCGGTCGACGGATTCTCGGTCCTCGCCGTCTGCGCGATCGCCGTCGGCGCCGCCTCCGGAACGCTCTTCGTGCGGCGCCAGCTGAGGCGGCCGGTGCCGATGCTCGACATGAGGCTGTTCGGCCGCCCGGCGTTCAGCGGGGCGGTCGTCGTCAACCTCCTGAGCGTGATCTCGCTCGTCGGCTTCCTGTTCTTCGTCTCCCAGCACCTGCAGCTCGTGCTCGGGCTGACGCCCATCCAATCGGGATTCGTGCTCGTGCCGGGGCTTCTCGCCATGATCGTCGCCGGCCTCGTGGTGGTGCCGATCGCCCGGCGGATCCGGCCGGGAGCGGTCATCGCCGGAGGCCTGACGCTGTCGGCGTGCGGCTACCTGCTGGTGGCGCTGAGCGGCGGGGGAGCGCCGTGGAGTGTGCTGCTCGCGGCATTCGTGCTGCTCGGCGCGGGAATCGGAGCAGCGGAGACCGTCTCGAACGAGCTCGCCATCTCGACCGCGCCTGCGGCGAAAGCGGGTGCGGCCTCTGCCGTGTCCGAGACGGCGTACGAGCTGGGAGCGGTGCTCGGCACCGCGACGCTCGGCACCCTCATCACCGCGTCGTACCGGGCCGCGCTCGTCGTCCCACCGGGTCTCACCCCGGCACAGGCCGACGCGGCAGCGCAGACACTGGGCGGCGCGGTCACGATCGCCGGCACGGTGCCGGCAGAGGTGGGCGAACAGCTGCTGGCGTCCGCTCGGGCTGCCTTCGACAGCGGGGTCGGCGTCACTGCGGTGATCGGTATCGGGCTCGTCATGTCTGCAGCGGTCGTCGCGCTGGTGACCCTGCGTCGTGTCCGCTCGTGATCCAGCGCTGACCGCCTCCTGACCGCTTCCCGGCAGCCGGTGGAGGTCGCGGCGCGGCGATAGGGTGGCAGTACCGGTTCGCCCATCGATCAGCGCAGGAGTGTCATGTCCCGTTCCGTCAAGCTCGCCGTCATCCCTGGGGACGGGATCGGTCCGGAGGTCATCGCCGAGGCCGTCAAAGTTCTGGATGCGGTGACCGGCGCGAGCGGGCTGGCGTTCGAGAAGACGAACTTCTCCCTGGGAGCCGATCGCTATCTGGCCACCGGCGATGTGCTGACGGACGACGACCTCGAGGCGATCGCGAGCCACGACGCGATCCTGCTCGGCGCGGTCGGTGGCAGACCGGGCGACCCGCGGCTTGCCGGTGCGAACATCGAGCGTGGACTGCTGCTGAAGCTGCGCTTCTCCCTCGACCACTACGTGAACCTGCGGCCCACGACGCTGTTCCCGGGCATCTCCAGCCCGCTCGCCGACCCGGGCGAGGTCGACTTCGTCGTCGTGCGGGAGGGCACCGAAGGCCCGTACGTCGGCAACGGTGGCGCCATCCGTCAGGGCACCCCGCACGAGATCGCCAACGAGGTCTCCGTGAACACCGCCTACGGCGTCGAGCGCGTCGTCCGCTACGCGTTCGAGCAGGCCGAGCAGCGCAGGCGGAAGCTCACCCTCGTCCACAAGACCAACGTGCTCACCTTCGCAGGTGGTCTCTGGAAGCGGATCGTGGATGCGGTGGCCGCCGAGCATCCCGATGTCGCGGTGGACTACCTCCATGTCGATGCGGCGACCATCTTCCTGGTCACGGATCCTGCTAGATTCGATGTGATCGTCACGGACAACCTCTTCGGCGACATCCTCACCGACCTCGCGGCCGCGATCAGCGGCGGTATCGGGCTGGCGGCTTCCGGCAACATCAATCCGGCCGGGGCCTTCCCGAGCATGTTCGAGCCGGTTCACGGATCGGCCCCCGACATCGCCGGCCAGCAGAAGGCCGACCCCACCGCCGCGATCCTCTCGACGGCGCTCCTGCTCCGCCACCTGGGCGAACCGGAGCTCGCCGAGCGGGTCGAGTCCGCGGTGACGGCCGACCTCGCCGCCCGCACGGGCGCTTCGCGAACGACCGCCGAGATCGGCGACGCGATCGCCGCTCGTGTGGCGCAGAATTGATTCACCGTCGCGTAAAGGACCTGTCATGACCTCGACCAGCATCTCCCTCACCAGTGGACCCACCGAGACCTCGGGCCTGCTCTGGAACGTCAGCCGCAACGAAGCCGCCCGCGATGCCGCAGCGCGCGCCGAGATCCTCGCCGATCCGGGCTTCGGCAACTACTTCACCGACCACATGGTCGACATCTGCTGGTCCGCGAAGGGCGGCTGGCACCGGCCGCGCGTCTCGCCGTACGGTCCGATCTCGCTTGAGCCCTCGGCCGCTGTGCTCCACTACGCGCAGGAGATCTTCGAGGGCCTCAAGGCGTACCGCCACGCGGACGGCTCGATCCGGGCCTTCCGCCCCGAGGCGAACGCCGCCCGCATGCAGCGCTCCGCCCACCGACTCGCGCTGCCGGAGCTGCCGGTCGAGCACTTCCTCGACTCGCTCAAGCAGCTGATCGCCGTCGACGCCGACTGGGTGCCGGATGCGGCGGAGATGAGCCTCTACCTGCGACCGTTCATGTTCGCGAAGGAGGCGTTCCTCGGGGTGCGTCCCGCGAACAAGGTCGCGTACTACCTGATCGCCAGCCCGGCCGGAGCGTACTTCCCGAGCGGCGTGGCTCCCGTCTCCATCTGGCTGTCGGACCACTGGTCGCGAGCAGGCCGGGGCGGCACGGGCGCGGCGAAGACCGGCGGCAATTACGCCTCCAGCCTGCTTCCGCAGGCCGAAGCGTACGAGCACGGCTGCGCGCAGGTGCTGTTCCTCGACTCGGTCGAGGGGAAGTACATCGAGGAACTCGGTGGGATGAACGTGGTGCTGGTCAAGAAGGACGGGACCCTGGTCACTCCCGAGTCCGACAGCATCCTCAAGGGCATCACCCTCGACTCGGTGCTGCAGCTCGCGCGCGACCGCGGCCACGCGGTGGAACGCCGCCGGGTCACGATCGACGAGTGGCGCGACGGCGTCGAGTCCGGCGACGTCGTCGAGGTGTTCGCCTGCGGCACGGCCGCGGTGATCACGCCGATCGGCGAGCTCAAGTCGGACAGCTTCACCGTCGGCGACATCACGGCGCCTCCCGGCGAGCTGACCATGTCGCTGCGCAAGGAGCTCACCGACATCCAGTACGGCCGTGCCCACGACCGCCACAACTGGATGTACCGCCTCGACGCGTAGCGGCGCAAACGGAGGAGTTCTCCTCGGCAGAGCCCGTGATTGTACGGAAACGGAGGGGATGCGGCCGGCGACGGCCCGCATCCCCTCCGTTTCCGTCGTGGGAGGCGGGGGCGGGGGTCAGCGTCCCGTGCTCGAAACGGAGGAGTTCGCTGACGCTGCGGCCATCCGCTCCTCCCTTTCCCGCCCTGCGGGCGAATCGAGACGCAAGCCGCCTCCCTTTTCGTCGCAGTAGGGTCGAACCATGGGTGATGAGACAGTCTTCGCAGTGGTCGGCCCGGGTGCGGTCGGCGGTCTGCTCGCCTGGCTGCTGCAGCGCGCCGGGCACGAGGTCGTCGCCGTCGGCCGCCCGGCAACGGTCGACGCGATCAACCGCGACGGGATCGAGGTCCGCAGCGAGTCGTTCGACGACGGCGTCCAACGGATCCGGGCACTGACCCAGGTTCCGGCCGGCGCGAGCGTCATCCTGGCGACCAAGGCGTACGGGCTGGATGACGTCCTCCCCGGGATCGTCGCCGCACGGCCCTCCGAGGTGATCTCGTTCCTCAACGGCGTCGAGCACATGGGTCCGCTCCGTGCGGCCCTGGCGCAGGTGCCGGTCGCGGGCGCATCCATCACGGTCTCGGCGCTGCGCGCATCCCCGACGGTGATCGATCACCGCAGCCCGTTCGTCCGCATCGAGGTTCCGGAGGGCGCGGCCGGCTTCGCCTCGGTGCGTGCGCTCACCGACGCCGGGCCGAGCGTCCGGGTCGGCGGCAGCGAGGCCGAGGTGCTGTGGGCGAAATTCCGCCTGCTCGCCTCCCTCGCACTGCTCACGTCGTACTGGCGACAGCCCGCCGGCGAAGCGCTCAGCGAGGACCCGGAGCTCACCGAGGCCGTCGTCGCCGAGATCGTGGCGTGCTCGACCGCTGAGGGAGTGCCCGCGTCGGAGCTCGAGCTGATCCGCATCCTGCGCAGCGTGCCGGGCGGGATGCGCACCTCCCTCCAGGAGGATCTCGCGGCCGGCGCGCCGAGCGAGCTGGATGCGCTCGGCGGCGCACTGCTCCGGGTCGGCGAGCGGCACGGCATCCCCACTCCGGCGCTTTCGCGCATCGTCGCGGCGCTAGGCTCGAACGCGTGAAGATCGCACGTTTCAGCCACACTCGCGACGGTTCGAACTCCCCATCGATCGACTACGGCATCGTGGATGAGGATGCCCTGGTGGTGCTCGCGGGCGACCCCATGTTCGTGGGCTTCGAGACCACCGGCGAGCGCGTCCCGCTCGGCAAGGTCGGCTCGCTGCTCGCGCCGGTCATCCCGCGCTCGAAGGTTGTCGCCGTCGGCAAGAACTATCGCGAGCACGCTGCCGAGATGGGCGGCGAGGCGCCGGGAGAACCGTTGCTCTTCCTCAAGCCCAACACCGCCGTGATCGGCTTGGGCGACGCGATCGTCGTGCCGGCGCAGTCGGAGCGCGTCGACTATGAGGGCGAGCTCGCTGTCGTGATCGGGAAGATCGCCCGCCACGTCGCTGCCGAGAACGCGGCGGAGCACATCTTCGGCTACACCGTGGCGAACGATGTCACCGCACGCGACCTCCAGGAGAAGGACGGCCAGTGGACGCGCGCGAAGGGCTTCGACACCTTCTGCCCGCTCGGCCCGGTCATCGAGACCGAACTCCCGCCGGACGCCATGCTGCGCACGCGCCTCAACGGCGAGCTCAAGCAGGAGGCGCCGATCTCCGACATGGTGCACGACATCCCGTCCATCATCGCCTACGCGTCGAGCGTGTTCACGCTGCTGCCGGGCGACGTCATCCTGACCGGGACTCCGTCCGGAATCGGTCCGATGAAGCCCGGTGACACCGTCGAGGTGGAGGTCGAGGGCGTCGGTTCGCTGGTCAACCCGGTGCGCGCCCCGAAGTAGCCGCCCCGGTAGGATCGGACACGTATGTCTGACTCGATCGCTCATCCCTTCTCCACGGCCGAGGGCTCGGACGTGCGCGTCCGTTTCTGCCCCTCGCCGACCGGTACGCCGCACGTCGGCCTGATCCGCACCGCCCTGTTCAACTGGGCGTACGCCCGGCACACGGGCGGCACCATGGTGTTCCGCATCGAGGACACCGACGCGGCGCGCGACAGCGAGGAGAGCTACCAGCAGATTCTGGATGCGCTCCGCTGGCTGCGGCTCGACTGGGACGAGGGCGTCGACGTCGGCGGCCCGAACGGCCCCTACCGGCAGTCGCAGCGCTACGACATCTATCGCGACCTCATCCAGAAGCTCCGCGGGTCCGGCCACATCTACGAGAGCTTCGCGACGGCCGAGGAGATCGAGGCGCGCAACGTCAGACTCGGGCGCGACCCGAAGCTCGGCTACGACAACTTCGAGCGCGACCTCACGGACGAGCAGAAGGCGGCCTACCGCGCCGAGGGCCGCGAGCCCGCGCTGCGCCTGCGCGTCCCGGACGACGACCTCAGCTTCGACGACCTGGTCCGTGGCGAGATCACCTTCAAGGCGGGGTCGTTCAGCGACTTCGTCGTGGTCCGGCCGAACGGGCATCCCCTCTACACGTTCGTGAACCCGGTGGACGACGCTCTCATGGGGATCACGCACGTGCTCCGCGGCGAGGACCTGCTGTCCTCCACGCCACGCCAGATCGCGCTGTACCACGCGCTCATCGACATCGGGCTGACCACCTTCGTCCCGCTGTTCGGCCACCTCCCGTATGTGATGGGCGAGGGCAACCGCAAGCTCTCCAAGCGCGACCCGGAGTCGAATCTCTTCCTGCACCGGGAGCGCGGATTCATCCACGAGGGCCTCGTGAACTACCTGGCCCTGCTGGGATGGTCGTTGACGCACGACCGCGATGTCTTCTCGCTCGCGGAGATGGTGGCCGCCTTCGACGTGAGAGACGTCAACCCGAACCCGGCGCGGTTCGACCAGAAGAAGGCGGAGTCGATCAACGGCGACCACATCCGTCTGCTGGACGTGTCCGACTTCGCCGAGCGTACCATCCCGTACCTGGTGCATGCCGGCGTCGTGGAGGAGCCGTTGGCGCCTGCGCAGCGCGAGGTGCTCGCCCAGGCTGCGCCGCTCGTCCAGGAGCGCGTGCAGTTGCTCAGCGAGACGCCCGGCATGCTCGGCTTCCTGTTCACGGACGCCGCCTCGCTGGTGGTCGAGGACGACGCCCGTGCCTCCCTGCCGGAGAACGCCGGCGAGGTGCTCGCCGCCTCTCTCAATGCCCTGGAGTTCGTGCCGGAGTCCGACTGGACGCATGACGCCATCGAGGCGGCGCTCCGGGACGCACTGATCGAGGGACTGGGCCTCAAGCCGCGGGTCGCCTTCGGGCCGCTGCGGGTGGCGGTCTCGGGCCGGCGGGTGTCGCCGCCGCTGTTCGAGTCCATGGAGATCCTCGGCAAGCCGGAGACCATCGCCCGCCTCGACCGGCTCTCGGCGGCGCTGGGGTAAGTGTCGTGAGCGAGGATTCGGCGGGCTCGGCAGAGTCGTTCGAGGTCGTCGTGATCGGCGGCGGCCCGGCGGGGTTGTCGGCCGCGCTGAACCTGGCGCGCGCACGGCGGCGGGTGCTCGTCGTGGACGGCAACCGTCCGCGGCACGCAGCGACCCTCATCGCCCGCGGCTTCCTGACCCGGGACGGCATCCCGCCGCTCGAACTGCGCCGGATGGGTCGTGAGGAGGTCGACGCGTACGACAACGCGTCGGTGGTCGTCGCCCAGGTCGGAGCGGTCGCCGTGGAGGGTGACGGGTTCCGGGTCACCGCCCGGGGCGTCCGCGGCGGCTCCGATGTCGATGTCCGCACGGACACGGTGCTGATCGCCACCGGCGTGACCGAGACCATGCCGGCCATCCCGAGTATCCGCGCGTACTACGGCACCCAGTTGCACAGCTGTGTCGAGTGCGACGGGTTCGAGAAGGCCGACAAGCCGCTCGCCCTGATCGGCGAGACCCACGACCTGGCCGAGCGCGCGCTGCTGCTGACGCAGTGGACCGACGACCTCGTCGTCTTCACGAACGGCACGGATGCGGTCGGAGCGGGCGACGAGCGGATGCTCGCGCCGCTGGGCGTGCGCGTCGAGCGGCGCCGCATCGACGACGTCGTGGGCGAGAAAGGTGTCATGACAGGCGTCCGCCTCGAAGACGGCACGGTCATCGACCGGGCGGGCGGCTTCATCCGTCCCGTGTGGTCGCCTGAGCTGTCGTTCGCCGACGGCCTGGACCTCGACCGGGACGACGAGGGCTACCTGGTCACCGACGCGCACGGCCGCACGTCGCTGCCCGGAGTGTATGCGGCGGGGGAGACCACCGCACCAGGCCCGCAGCAACTGATCGTCGCCGCGGGCTCCGGCGCGGTGGTCGCTTCGGCCGTCAACCGCGACCTGATCGGCCTCTCGCTGGAGGGCGCGGCCGTTTTGTAGTCCCGCGCACGGGTAGGCTAGAGTTGGTTCTCGTGCCCGGACCGCGGTTCGGGGCAGTGGGGTATGGTGTAATTGGCAACACGGCTGATTCTGGTTCAGTTGTTCTTGGTTCGAGTCCAGGTACCCCAGCAGTAGAAGCCCCGGTTTTCCGGGGCTTTTTTCTTGCGTGCGCGTCGGCTTCAGCGAAGCGCGCCTCGCTTCTCGTGGCATACCCCCTGCACTGGGGTAGAGCGGATTACGTGCAATCGTTGGGCTAAACCGGGCAGATGGTTTTGACTGGGGAGGATGCTCGTGTACAGGCGAGCCTTTCTCGAAAGTGAGTCGCCCGTTGCGTGATCGCCCTGCCTCCCCTGTTCCTGACCAGTTGAAGACGACGCGTACGCGCAGGCGAGGACGCATCTTCGCGACTGTAGCGGCCGCATCGCTCGTGGCCGCCGGAGTCGCCGCTGCCGGTGCCCCGGCCTCTGCCACTCCCGGATCGGCCGCGCCCGTGCCGACATTCGCAACGAACATCAATGCCACCGTGACGGATGTGGCCGCCGACTCGTACACCGCTCAGGTCTTCGCGGCTCACAGCGGCGGGGTGAACATCATCAACGAGTACTCCGGTGAGGTGGTGGCGAACGTTCCGCTCGCCGGTGCCACGACTCCTCTGCTCGATGCCGACCCGACACGTGCGCTGGTGTGGGCACTGGATGCCGGAAACAACAAGCTCTCCCGCATCGACGAGCGCACGAACACCGTGACCGACTCGGTCGTGATTCCGGGCGATCTTCGTGACCTCGCCGTCGATCACGCCACGGGCAAGGTCTTCGTGACGACGGGTACCAGCGGGACCGTCGTTCCCGTGGACGAGTCGACGCTCGCCCTGGGAACGGCCCTCACCGTCGGCGGGACCGCTGGTCGGATCGGTGTCGACACCGCGGCCGGCGTGCTCTACGTGGTCGATGCTGCGGGACCGTCGGTCTCGCTCGTCAACGAAGCCACGTCCACAGTCACCGGACCCGTCGCCATCCCTGCGAACCCGGTGGCGATCACGGTGGACTCCGCCCACCACAAGGCGTACTTCGGCTCCGCAGCTCTCGCGACCGTGATGGTGGTCGACGGGACGGCGGGCACCGCTTCGTCCATCACCGTTCCCAACGTCTCGGTTCCGGGGATCACAGCGCTGGGCATCGACCCGACGACTCAAACAGTGCTCGGCACGAATGGGGCGCAGATCTTCCGCCTCGACACGACGACAGGTACCGCGTCGACCTGGAGCGACCAGGGCGGCCTCGTGACCACCCCCGACATCGTGACCGATGTCTTCAGCAACACGGCGATCTACGGTGCTTCGACGAGCGTGTTCGCAGACTGGGAGCCGATCTCGCTCCTGGGCACCGTCTCGGGCGTCGTGGCCGCGGGTGCCCCGTACTCGCAGCAGCTCAACGCCTGGTCGTCCACCCAGGCCTTCCAGCTCGACTTCGCCATCACGACCGGTACTCTGCCGCCGGGCCTGGCTTTGAACGGCGACACCATCTCGGGAACGGCGACGACGGCCGGGTCGTACACCTTCGGCCTGACCGCCACGATTCCGGGTGACGGCGACTCTGTGACGCAGACGTACACGCTTCGCGTGGTCACCGTGAACCGCACGGCCGGCGGCGACCGGTTCGCCACCTCGGTCGAGGTGTCGAAGGCGGCATATCCGGACCCCTCGACCGTGGGTACCGTCTACGTCGCGAATGGGATCTCGTTCCCGGACGCCCTCTCGGGCGGCCCGGCTGCGGCGAAGGACTCCGGCCCGCTCCTGCTGACGGCGCCGGGCTACCTCCCGGCGAGCGTGTCGGCCGAGATCACGCGCCTCCACCCGGCTCACATCATCGTGGTCGGTGGACCGGCAGTGGTCAGCGAAGACGTCGTCACGGCCCTCAAGGGTCTCTCTCCGGACGTCAAGCGCGTGTCCGGCGGCGACCGCTTCGCAACCTCCCGGGCGGTCATCCAGAACACGTTCACGTCCGCTCCGACGGTCTACGTGTCGACCGGGCTGAACTTCCCCGACTCGCTCAGCGCGGGCGGCGCGGCGGGTAGCCTGAACGCCCCGCTGCTGCTGGTGAACGGGAACGCGACCTCGGTGGATGCGGACACGGCATCCCTGCTCCAGTCTCTGGGCACGACCAAGATCGTCGTCATCGGTGGGAACGCCGTGATGACTCCCTCCCTGGTCGCGGACTTCGGCCGTTTCGGCACCGTCGTCCACCTGGCGGGCGGCGACCGGTTCGAGTCGTCGCAGATGATCGTCGAGTCGGCCTTCCAGAACAGCAGCAGGGTCATCCTGGCCAACGGCCTGAACTTCCCGGACGCCCTGGGGGCCTCCGCCTGGTCGGGCAAGACGGCCTCGCCGCTGTTCATCACCCTCGGCGGCTGCGTGCCGCAGCGGACGCTGGACGACACCTACTTCCTGGGGGCGACCAACGTCACCCTGGTCGGTGGGACAGCGGTGCTCGCCCCCGAGGTCGCGTCGCTGACGACGTGTGGCGGATTCTCCGTGATCGCGCCCGCGTACCCGGCGGCAGCTCCGCTGGTGGCGAAGAAGGCGGGGGCGTCGGCAGGCGGCCAGGTCGCATCCGACCACCGTCCGGACCCGTCGCTGCCGGTCAACCCGCTCACCCACGGCGCAGCGGGACACTGACCGCTCGGGGGAGCGCTCCTCTGAAACGCGTCGATCCTCGTCCCGAACGGACGGGGATCGGCGCGTTTCTGCTGAACGCCCACGGGAGTGCCCCGAGTCGCCACGTCCAAAGATGAAACCGCACTGCCCCTTGCCGCGACGCCTGCCGGGACGGCAGCATGGCGCCATGACGGACACGGACGCAGCCGGCATCGTCGGCGTGAACACCATCGGCATCCCGGTCACCGACCAGGATCGCGCACTCGCCTTCTACCGGGATGTGCTGGGCTTCGACGTGCGCGTCGACGCACCGCTCCCACAGCTCGGCAGCCGCTGGATCATGCTCGCGCCGCCCGGATCCGCAGTATCGGTCTCGCTCGTTCCTGCCAAGGAGGAAGCGCCGGCGGGCGTAGAGACCGGCATCCGGTTCGAAGCAGCGGACGCCGAGCAGGCGCACCGTGCCTTGCAGAAGCGTGGCGCCGAGGTGGGGGAGCTGCTGCGCTGGCCCGGCGTCCCTCCCATGTTCGCGGCGCACGATCTCGACGGCAACCGCTTCGAGGTCATCGAACGCGCGTAGTGCGACCTCATCCCTCCCCGCGGTCCTTGGGGCGGCAGCCGTCATAGGGTGACGGGATGACAGACATCCGGATCAGGCCGGCTTCGCCGGGGGAGTGGGAGACGGTCGGGGGCCTGCGCTGGGACTCGGTGACCGAGCTCGGCGGAGAAGCAGTGGATACCCGTGAACTGTTCTCGGCGCGATTCGCGGAGTGGGCGCGAACGCACCAGGACTCGCACGAGTGCCTCGTGGCCGTTTCGGGCGAGCGGGTCGTCGGGTTGATGTGGCTCGCGATCATTCCGCGGGTGCCGAGCGCACGCGCATTCGACCGCGCATCCGGCGATCTTCAATGCGCGTACGTCGTGCCGGACCGTCGAAACCAGGGGATCGGCGGGCGGCTCATGGAGGCCATCGTCGAGCGGGCGCGCGAGCTCGGCCTCGAGCGGGTGACCGTGCACTCGAGCCCGCGCGCCGTCCCCGCCTACGAGCGGCACGGCTTCGCATCCGAGGGACGTCTCCTGCACGTGTACGTGGTGCATCCGGAGGCGCAGCGCGATGCCGGGCGGTGAGGTTCGTCCGGCTTCGCCGGAGGATGCCGCGGGGATGGCGCAGGTGCACGTCCAGTCGTGGCGGGAGACCTATCGCGGGCTGATGCGCGACGAGATCCTCGACGATCCCCAGCTGCTGGCATCGCGCGAGAGGTTCTGGACGGTCGCCCTGACCGATCCCCGGTTCAGCGAGAACCGGGTCGCCGTCGCGGACAGCGACGGCCGGATCGTCGGGATCGCGATGTCCGGAACGCCCACGGCCGACGAGCCGTCGCCGTGGCCGGCGCAGCTGTACGTCCTCTACCTGCTGCGCTCGGAGCACGGCACGGGACTCGGCCCGGCGCTGCTGGACGCCGTGCTCGATGCGGATGCGGGGGCGTCGCTGTGGGTCGCCGACCCGAACCCGCGAGCCCAGGCCTTCTACCGCAAGGCCGGGTTCCGGCCGGACGGCATCGAGAAGGTGGAGGAGGGAGTGCGGCACCTCCACTTGGTCCGCGAGGCTCGCGCCCGCTGAGCGCGGGCTTACTCGCCGTTGCGGAGGTCGCCGAGACGGCCGGGACGCAGGGTGATCCGGTCGAGGATGGCCGTGCACGACGCGCCCGTCGGCGCCTGCGCCATGAAACCGACGCTCCAGGGGGCACCGCCCGGGGCGAGGCGGAAGAGCCGGACGAAGTCCCAGCGCGCGCCGTCCACGGAGGAGTGGAAGGCCCAGGCTTCTCCGACGCGCGAGATCCGCAGGTGGATGTCGGCTCCGGTGACGACCGTGCTGTTGCAGTCGTCGGAGAAGTGGTCGGTCACGACGCTGACGACCATCGCCTGACCCTGTGGCGAGTACTCGAAGCAGAGCTTCGCCCAGTGGTCCTCGTCGCTCCAGAGCGTCAGCACCGCGGCGTCGTAGGTGGTCCGGTCTCCGGTGACCCGCAGGCGTGCCGAGAGGGTGAAATCACCCTCGGGAGCCGTGAAGCCGAGTGCGGTCGCCGCGTGCTGACCCCCGCCGCCGAGCGAGTCGTTGGACCAATCGACGCCGGCAGCGGCCGCGAGGGTGAGCTCACCGCTCGCCGCGTCGTACGATGCCGTCCCGGGTTCGTTCGTCCACGAGAGGGCGGGCAGGTTCGGGATGGTGATCGCCATATCCAGAACGCTAGTGCACGCCGCCGACGGCCCGCAGCGGCGTCGTCCCGGGATGCGCGACTACACCTGCGCTCCCAGCTTGAAACCCTGCGCCTCGTCGCCCTTGCGCGTGTACGAGAAGCCGTCCGCCCCGATGGTGACCGCCATCTCGGAGTCGTCGGTCCGGGTTGTGAGGGGTTGTGGGTTGCCGTCGAGGTCGAGCACGGTAGACGCCTCCGTGTACCAGGACGGCACGACGGGGTTGCCCCACCAGTCGCGGCGCTGGTTGTCGTGGACGTCCCAGGTGACGACGGG
>NZ_JBNDHX010000085.1:0-16900 GCF_056755275.1 Leifsonia sp. HAY1-4F | reverse complement strand
GTGCGGGGTCCCAGTCGTACAACAACGCCACGTTCAGTGACGACCTGACCGACGTGCTGAAAGACGCCACCTATAACAATGACCAGTCAGCGACCGCGGGCACAGTATCGTATGCAGCGCCGACTTTGTCGTGGTCCGGTCCGGTCGCTGGTTTTGGTGGGATAGCGACGATCACTTACTCGGTGACCGTGAAGAGTCCTGACACGGGCGATCATTCGCTGGTGAACACGGTGGTCTCGTCGACCGGCGGAAGCGCGTGTGCTTCGGGATCATCGGACACTCGTTGCAAGGCGACCGTGGCTGTGCAAGTGACGGACGTGCTGTGGAAGAAAATCGACGCGACCGGGGCCAAGAACATCCTCACCGGCGCAGCCTTCACCTTCACACCCGTCGACGGGGCGGGGAAACCGACCGGACCGGCGATCGTTGTGACCGACTGCCAGGCCGGGTCACCCGCCCAGTGCACCGGGAGCGACATCGACCCGATCGGCGGCCAGTTCAGACTGACCAACCTGGGACCGGGGACATACCAGCTTGTCGAGACGCGAGCCCCTGTCGGGTTCAAACTCAATCCCATCCCGATTTCGGTGACCATCACCTCCGGCTCCCCGATCACGGTCAGTTTGGCCGATGTGATCAACAAGCAGCTGCCCGTGCCAACGATCCCGCTGACCGGCGGGTTAGGGACGGACGCTCTGACCATCACTGCCGGTGGCCTGTTCGCGACCGTGCTCGGCCTGGTCACTTGGCAGCTGATCCGCCGCCGCCGCACAGCCTGAAGACCCCCCTTGATCGTGTCCTGATCCTGGGACCGGCGCGCCTGCGCCACGGAAAAGCCTGCTCGTCGCACCAAGCGGCGGGCAGAAAGGAAAGAAACGAAAATGACCGCAATCACACGCCGTCGCGGGCGCGCCGCGCTCGCCATCGGCACGGTGGTGTCGCTGGGAGTGCTGGGTGCCGTGGCAATCGGATCCGCGGCGTACGCTGCATCGATCGACACCGCACAGCAGGGCTCGATCATCATCCACAAGTACACCAACCCCGGCAACGGCAGCGAGAACCCGTCGGGCACCGGAACGGCCCCTAACACGGCACCGATCGCCGGTGTTGTCTTCGAGTACTGCCTGATCAACGGCATCAACCTGCTCGACGGCACCAACACCGGCTGGGACGCCATCAACGCCATCCCCACCACCGTGCTGCAGGCTGCGGCGGCGCAGGGCACGACACAGCTCGGTAGCTACACCCTGAGCGGGTGCACCAGCATGCCGGCTACCGACGCCGCCGGCACGTCCACGTCGGTGAAGCTGCCCTTGGGTGCGTACTTCGTTCGTGAGGTCTCCGCGCCGTCGAACGTGGTCGACAAGGCGGCGCCGTTCATCGTCACCTTGCCCACCCCGTCGGACCCGAAGAACCTCACCGGCGACTGGGTGTACGACGTGAACCTCTACCCGAAGAACACCACGGCCAACGGTCCGGTGAAGAATGTCGTGAACCAGCCCACGAACGGCGTCCTGCTGGGCGCTCCGGTGGAGTACCAGGTCACGCAACTGGTCCCCGCATTGGCGACGGGTGACACCTACACGAAGTTCAGCCTGACCGACACGCTCGACACCAAGCTGACTCCGAACACCGCCACCCCGGTGACGGTCACCGGGATCCTGGGGGCAGCCAAGACGACCTTCGTCGCGGGCACCGATTACACCGTTGCGTGGTCCGGGCAGAAGCTCACGGTCACCTTCACCCCGGCGGGTCTGGCGAAGCTGCAGGCGGGCATGAACGTCGTCTTCGACTTCCAGGCCACCCCGAACACCGCGGGCGCGATCGACAACCAGGCGTTCGTGAACCTCAACGACTTCACGCTCACCCCGGGATCACCGAACGGTCCGGACGGTTCGCCGACCAACACCACCACCGTCCGTTGGGGCAACCTGACCGTCGAGAAGGTCAACGCCGCGAACAACGCTGACGGCCTCTCGGGAGCCAAGTTCGAGGTCTACATGGGTACCACCGACCAGCAGTCCGGGTGCACCGCCGACATCACAGGGTTGCAGCAGGTGACCACGGCCGGCTCGAGCACACCGTATGTCGTGACCTCCGACAGCGCCGGCATTCTCTCGGTCGCGGGTCTCTGGATCGGCGACACCGAGAAGACCGTTGCCGCCGACGGCACCGTCTCCAACACGACGGTCGCCGGACACGACCTGCTGCAGCGCTGCTACGTCCTCAAGGAGATCCAGGCGCCGAACGGCTTCGTCCTCCCCACCGGTACCGCGGCACTCACCCCGGTCATGGTCAAGACCGGTGACAACGGCACCGTCCCGCTGGTCAAGATCGACAACACCCAGCAGGGCGTTCCGCAGCTGCCCTTCACCGGCTCGAACGTGCAGATCGCGCTCACCATCGGTGGCATCGCCCTGCTCGCCATCGCCTTCGGTGGGGTACTGATCATCCGACGCCGTTTCGCCAACCGCGAGAACGCGTAACACCAACCCGTGTCAGGGGGTGAGCGGGCTCTCATCAGCCCGCCCACCCCCTGAACTGTTGACGACACCATGCCCCGATACACCCCCCGCCACGCACCGCCAAAAGCGAAGTGGCGCCCCAATTTCATCCTCATCCTCACGGTCCTGCTCGCCGTCGTCGGGGCGAGCGTCCTCGCTTACTCACCCGCGGCGAGCTGGATCAACGACTACAACCAGTCGCTCATCGTCCGGCAATACAACGACGCGATCAAGAAGGTCAAGCCGACCGCCTCCCAGCAGCTTTCCGTAGCGCGCCGCTACAACGCCGACCTCTCGGCAGGCGCGGTCCTCGAGGCCAACACCCATGTGCCCCTCGGCAACGGCACGAGCACCCAGAAGAGTTACGACTACTGGGAGCTGCTCGAGACCCCCAACGGGGCGATGTCCCGCATCCAGATCCCCGCCATCGGCGTCGACCTCCCCATCTACCACGGCACCAGCGACGAGACGCTCCTCAAAGGCGCCGGCCACCTCCAGGGCACATCGCTCCCCATCGGCGGCAAGAACACGCACTCCGTCATCACCGCACACCGCGGTCTTGCCGATTCGACCATGTTCACCAACCTCGACAAAGTGAAAGTCGGCGACACCTTCACCCTGACGACTTTTGGGCAAGTGATCACCTACAAGGTCTTCGACACCCGCGTCGTAGCGCCCGAAGACACCGCGAGGCTCCGTCAAGAGGCCGGACGCGACCTCGTCACCCTGGTCACCTGCACGCCGCTCGGCATCAACACCCACCGCATCCTCGTGACCGGAAAACGCATCCTCCCGACCCCGCCCAAAGAGATACAAGCGGCCACCAACACCAAGCCGACACTGCAATTCCCCTGGTGGCTCGTCCTCTACGGCGCGAGCCTGCTCCTCATCGCGTTCTACACCGTCTGGGCCGGACGCACCTCACCCAATGGGCGACCGCAGCACCAAGCCAAACGAACCAAAAACCAACCTCACTAGCGCCCCCTCGACCCCCACCATCGAGTACACGAAGACTGCACGCAACACGCCGTCGGAACGTGCAATCTGTGCGGACTGGATGGTGGGAGGCGACCGTGCTCAGAAGTGGCGGTAGCGGTCCGGCGCCAGGTCCCACGGGTCCTTGCCCAGCAGCTCGGCGACGGCGCGGAAGACGCATCCCTCGATGTACATGCGGCGGTGGACCTCATCGTCGCGGTGCAGCTTCGTCAGCCGCTGGATCGGGATGCGGTAGAGCACGATGCGACGACGGGCGGCATCCACTCGCCAGCGGTCCACTCCGTCTTCGCCGGAGTTGCCGATCGGCGTCGCCGCGACCTCGAAGTGCACATTCGACAGTTCCTCCGGCCAGACGCCCTTGAGGTAGTCGGCGGTGGAGGCGACGGTCATGTCGAAGAAGTCGATCCGGTTCTGCAGCATGGGAAGGTGCGGACCGGTGACGGGCCCCCGCGCTCCGCGGCCGTGCCTGCTGCGCCAGCGGCTCGTCGCCGGGGGCTGGCTGCTGGTGCGGCGATTGCGGGGCATGTCGCCATCCTACGTCGGCCGCGCTCGGCTATTCTGAGGGCGATGTTGAGCCGACCCTGTTCCCGTGTCGCGTGTCCGCGCGACGCCGTGCAGACGCTCACGTACGTGTACAAGGACTCGATGGCGGTGCTCGGGCCGCTGAGCCTCAAGCACGAACCGCACGCGTACGACCTGTGCGCCATTCACGCGGAGCGGCTGTCCGCGCCGCAGGGCTGGCAGATCGTCCGGCACGTCGGCGTCACCGAGACCTGACCCGGCCGCTGCGACCCGGCAGCCGCGACCTGGCCGCCGCGACCCGGCCCGCTCGACCAGGCCGCTGCGACCCGGCGCGATAGGTTAGGGCCATGAGCATCACCGGCGACCCCCGTCTGCAGTCCGTCGTCAAGACCTACGACATCCGAGGGCTGGTGGGCACAGATCTCACCGAGGACGTCGTGGAGGCCATCGCCGCCGCCTTCGTGGACGAGGTGGATGCGGCCGGCCGCGACGTGATCGTCGGCCACGACATGCGCGACTCGTCTCCGGGGTTCGCCGCCGCCTTCGCGCGGGGCGCCCGGACCCGCGGCGCCGACGTCGTGTCGATCGGCCTCTGCTCCACCGACGAGTCCTACTTCGCCTCCGGCCATCTGCAGGCGCCGGCCGCGATGTTCACGGCGAGCCACAACCCGCCCACCTACAACGGCATCAAACTGTCGCGCGCCGGAGCCCAGGGCCTCAGCATGGACACCGGCCTCCGTGCCGTGCGCGACCGGGCCGCGGCCTACTTGCGCGAAGGGATTCCGGCGGTCGCACGGCCCGGGGGCTTCCGCGAGGAGGACGTGCTGGAGCGGTACGCGGCCTATCTCCGATCGCTCGTCGACCTCGGCGGCATCCGCCCGATCACCATCGTGGTCGACGCGGGCAACGGGATGGGCGGCCTGACCGTGCCGGCGGTGCTCCAGGAGGCCGCGGGCCTCCCTCCGCTGCCGATCACCATCGTGCCCCTCTACTTCGAGCTCGACGGGACCTTCCCGAACCACGAGGCGAACCCGCTGGAGCCGAAGAACCTGGTCGACCTCCAGCGTGCCGTCGTGGAGCAGGGGGCCGACCTCGGACTCGCCTTCGACGGCGACGCCGACCGGTGCTTCGTGGTCGACGAGCGCGGATCCGCCGTCACTCCGTCCGCTGTCGCCGCGATCGTCGCGCTGCGCGAGATCGCCCGCGTCCGCGCCGAGGACCCGGACGCCGAGATCACGATCATCCACAACCTGATCACCTCCAACATCGTCCCGGAGACGATCGAGGCCGCCGGAGCGACCCCGCTGCGCACGCGCGTGGGCCACTCGCTGATCAAGGACGCGATGCGCCAGTCCGGCGCCGTCTTCGGCGGCGAGCACTCCGCGCACTACTACTTCCGCGATTTCTGGAGCGCGGACAACGGGATGCTGGCCGCCATGCACCTGCTCGCCGAGTTCGGCACGCAGGACCGCCCGCTCTCCGAGCTCGCCGCCCGGTACACGCCGTACGCGATGTCGGGCGAGATCAACTCGACCGTGGACGACGTGCCTGCAGCCTTCACCCGGATCGTCGAGGCCTTCGCGCCGCGGGCCGAGTTCGACGAGCTCGACGGTCTCACGGTCACTGGCCGCGTCGGCCAGGACGAGCCATTCTGGTGGTTCTCCGTGCGCCCCTCCAACACGGAGCCCCTGCTGCGGCTCAACGTGGAGGCGGCCGACAACGCGACGATGGCACGGATCCGGGATGAGGTGCTCGGCCTCATTCGGGGCTGAGGGTGCCGGGATGCGACAATAGGGGCCATGCCGACAAGCACCGCCACCTCCCTGCCGTTCAAGGTCGCCGACCTCTCCCTCGCCGAAGCGGGACGTCACCAGATCCGGCTCGCCGAGAACGAGATGCCGGGGCTCATGGCCCTGCGCGCCGAGTTCGGTGCCGCCCAGCCGCTCGCGGGCGCACGGATCGCCGGCTCCCTGCACATGACCGTGCAGACGGCCGTCCTCATCGAGACCCTGGTCGCCCTGGGCGCCCGGGTGCGCTGGGCGAGCTGCAACATCTTCTCCACGCAGGATGAGGCTGCCGCCGCCGTCGCGGTCGGCCCGCACGGCACGCAGGAGGCCCCGGCCGGGGTTCCCGTCTTCGCCTGGAAGGGCGAGACGCTCGAGGAGTACTGGTGGTGCACGCAGCAGATCTTCGACTGGTCCGCGGAGGCGGCCGCCGACGGAGCCGACTACCTCGGCCCGAACCTGATCCTCGACGACGGCGGCGACGCCACCCTCCTGGTGCACAAGGGCCGCGAGTTCGAGGTCGCCGGGGCAGTGCCCGAGGAGTCCGGCGGCGACAACCACGAATACCGCGTCATCCTCGCCGCGCTGCGCCAGTCCCTCGCCGCCTCCAAGGATCGCTGGACCCGTATCGCCGCCGACATCCTCGGTGTCACGGAGGAGACCACGACCGGTGTCCACCGTCTCTACGAGCTCGCCAAGGAGGGCACGCTGCTCTTCCCCGCGATCAACGTGAACGACTCGGTCACCAAGAGCAAGTTCGACAACAAGTACGGCATCCGCCACTCCCTGCCGGACGGCCTGAATCGAGCCACCGACGTGCTGATCGGCGGCAAGGTGGCCTTCGTCGCCGGCTACGGCGACGTCGGGAAGGGCGCGGCGGAGGCGCTGCGCGGTCAGGGCGCGCGCGTCATCGTCAGCGAGATCGACCCGATCAACGCACTCCAGGCCGCGATGGACGGCTACCAGGTGGCGCGGCTGGAGTCGGTGATCGACCAGGTCGACATCCTCGTCAGCGGCACGGGCAACCTCAACGTGGTCACGCTCGACCACCTGCTCGGGCTGAAGCACCTCGCGATCGTCGCCAACGTCGGCCACTTCGACAACGAGATCGACATGGCATCGCTGGAGGCGCTGCCCGGCGCCGAGAAGGTCGAGATCAAGCCCCAGGTGCACGAGTGGCGCCTCCCCACCGGTCGCAGCATCCTCGTGCTCTCGGAGGGCCGTCTGATGAACCTCGGGAACGCCACCGGCCACCCCAGCTTCGTCATGAGCAATTCCTTCACCAACCAGGTGCTCGCCCAGCTGGAGCTGTACGTCTCGCCCGAGAAGTATCCGATCGGCGTCTACGTGCTGCCCAAGCACCTGGACGAGAAGGTCGCCCGCCTGCACCTCGACGCGCTCGGAGTGGAGCTGACCACTCTCACCGAGGAGCAGGCCGCCTACATCGGCGTGCCGGTCGACGGTCCCTACAAAGTCGATCACTACCGCTACTGATGGCCCTCGACTTCGCCGACCGGGAGCTCCCCGACGGCCTGATCCTCCGAGTGCGGAGGGAGCAGGACGCCGGGCCGCTCGCCGCCGCCTACCAGCGCAACCGCGGTCACCTGGCGCCGTGGGATCCGACCCGCACCGAGGACTTCTTCACCGAGGAAGGACAGCTCGCCCAGACACGCGAGCTGCTGGCCCTGCGGGAGATGGATGCTGCGCTCCCGCTGGTCATCGCCGACGGCGACCAGATCGCCGGCGGAGTCACCCTCAGCCACCTCGTGCGCGGCGCCTTCCAGTCGGCGAACATCGGCTACTGGCTGGACCGCGATCATGTCGGACGCGGTCTCGCTTCCGCGGCGATCGCGGCCGTCGTCGAGGTCGCGCGCGACGGCTACGGGCTGCACCGCATCCAGGCCGCCACGATGCTCGCGAACCATGCATCGCAGTCGGTGCTGACGCGCGCCGGATTCGAGCGGATCGGGGTCGCGCCGAACTATCTGGAGATCGCCGGCCGCTGGCAGGACCACGTCCTGTTCCAGCGCATCCTGCACGACTGAGCGGCCGGTTCCAGGTCGGCTCGTTCCGGCCCGGACGGTTCTCGGCCGGGCGGTTCTAGGCCTGCGTAGTGAGCTCGGCGAACGCCCGCACCGGGAAAGTGCCGAAGCCCTCGATCGCGGGCGGAGCCGCCGTGAACAGCGCGCCGCGCTCGGGCATGTCCTCCAGGTGCGTGAGGTGCTCCACCACGTGGATGCCCGCGGCCAGCAGGATGCTGTGAGCCGGACGGGTGCCGCCGCTTTCCGTGTCGTCGATGTTCAGGGAGTCGATGCCGACTAGGGCGACGCCGGAGTCGGCGAGGAAGCGGGCACCCTCCTCGGTGAGGAAGGGCGCACCTGCGGCGTAAGCGGGCGTGCCGAAGTGCGCATCCCATCCCGTGTGCAGCAGGACCGCTGCGCCGGGCGTCGCCCGGCCCTCGAGCGCGGACGCCGGGATGGCGCGGTCCCGTCGGTCGCTCAGGTGCACCACCTCGGCGGGCAGTCCGACGAGGGTGCTCAGGTCGAGTCCGGCGAGGTCCGGACCGTCCGCGTAGCGGTGGTACGGGCTGTCGAGGTAGGTGCCGGTGTTGCCGATCATGGTGATGACGTCCATCGCGAACTCCGTGCCCGGCGCATAGACGCCGCGCGAGGCCTCGCGGGTGAGGTGCGGAGTGATCGTGGGGGCGGGCAGCCCGGGGTAGGTGACCAGTCCGGCGTGGATGCGGTGGCTGAGATCGACGATGCGGCGCGACGGCTGCGACATGGGGTCCTCCAGTAGGCGAAAGGGGGCGATGGGGCTCTTCGTCACCTCGGTCGCAGGCTCCCTCGGCGCTGGGGTCGCGCACCGCTTCGCGACGCCCTGGGCTCCACTCAGCGGTCCGGGAAGGCGTGCGGCAACGCGGTGAGCACCGGGTCCAGTCGCTGCAACCGCTCCCGCTCGAGCGCCAGACCGCGGGCGTCCCGGTCACGGCGGAGCGCGGCGACGGCGACCAGGAACGTCTCCGCATCCACGTGCGGGAGCGGCGAGACGTACGGTGCGGCCTCGCGGGCCAGCTCGGTGCTCAGCCCGAGGCGCGCAGCGGGCGTCAGCTCGGGGGCCTGCCGCACGAATTGGGCGATCCGGCGGGACAGCCGGTCCGGCAGCCGGGCGACATCGGCGGTCGCCGCCCACGGGATCAGGTGCGGCGCGAGATACAGCGCGAGGGGCGTCGGCCGGGGGACGCGCACCAGCTGGCTGTAGGTGCCGGCCACGAGGTCTCCCAGCCGCTTCGAGCGCGGGTTCAGCAGGCCGGTCAGGGCGGCGACCGCCCCGAAGGTCAGGAAGATCTCCAGCACGCCCACGAGCGCGCGGATGAAGGCGTGACGGAACCCGATCGCTCCACCGTCGTCGCGGACGATCCGGGCACCGACGGCCAGCTTGCCCAGCGACCGGCCCCGCGACGCCAGCTCGACGGTCGTCGGCAGGACCACCATCCCGAACACCAGGATGAGGATGACGAGGGTGCGGCCGAGGGCCTCATCCATCCCGCCGTCGGTCGCGGCGAGGAACAGGAGGCAGCCGAACATCACCAGCAGGTAGGTGAGGCAGTCGATGATGGTCCCGGCGGCGCGGAGGATGTAGCTGGCGGGCTTGACGTCGAGGACGACGGCCTCGCCGGTGAAGACGTCGCGGTCCCGTTCGCGGTCCCGTTCTCGCTCGCTCTGCGACGCGTTCCCCGTCCCGGTCTGGATCATAGATAGCATCTAATCAGATGGACCTCGACGCCTACACCGCAGCCCGCAGCGCCGACTGGGAGGAGCTCTCCCGGCTGGCGGCGAAGCGACGCCTGAGCGGCCCGGAAGCCGACCGCCTGATCGACCTCTACCAGTCGGGAGCGTCGGATCTCTCGGCCCTGCAGACGAGCGCCGGATCCACCGCGGCCGGCGACCGTCTGTCCCTCGCGCTGTCGTCCGCGCGGCTGCGCTTCACGGGGGCCGGCGCCAACCTGTTCGCGCAGCTCCCGCGCTTCTTCGTGCTCCAGCTGCCCGCCGCGCTGTACCGGCTGCGCTGGATCGTCCTCGGCGTCGCGGTCGCGACAATCGTCATCGCGACGCTCTACGCCTTCTGGATCACGGGAAACCCCGACGTGCTGCGCAACCTCGGCTCCGACGCCGACTTGCGCCACTACGTCGAGCACGACTTCATCGACTACTACTCGAATAACCCGGCGGCCTCCTTCGCGGGTCAGGTGTGGACCAACAACGCCTGGATCGCCGCACAGTCCATCGCCTTCGGGATCACCGGCGTCTTCGTCCCGTACGTGATCATCCAGAACGCCGTCGGGGTCGGCACGGCGGCGGGCGTGATGTTCGCCTACGGCCGCGGCGACGTGCTGTTCTCGTACATCCTGCCGCACGGGATGCTGGAGCTGACCAGCGTGTTCGTCGCCGCTGCCGCCGGCCTGCGCATCTTCTGGGCGTGGATCGCCCCCGGCGCCCGGACCCGCGGCCAGGCGCTCGCCGAGGACGGCCGGGCGCTCTTCACGGTCGCGGTTGGATGCGCCATTTCCCTGTTCGTCTCCGGCCTCATCGAGGGCTTCGTGACGCCGTCGCCGCTGCCGGTCTGGGCGAAGATCGCCATCGGCGCCCTGGCGCTCGCCGCCTTCCTCGCCTACATGCTGCTCCTGGGGCGCCGGGCGGTCCGCGCGGGCGAGACCGGCGACCTCACCGAGTTCGAGGCGGGAGCCCGCCGCATCGTCGCCGGCTGACCGCGCTCGCCGCGGGCGTATGCGGTTGTTCGGAACGAATGCGGTTGCGCGACCAGCCGCAAACGTTCCGAACAACCGCACACACCGTCCGAGCACCAGCTTCCGAACGCGGCACGCGCTACCCACCATATGCCGGCGAACACCGGGTGGACGCGGACGGGCTGGGCGGGCGCGAAGCGGTCAGAGGCGGCCGGCGGCCTTGAGCGCGAGGTAGCGGTCCGCGAGCGCAGGCGGAAGGTCGGCCGGGGCGCCGGTCACGACATCCGCGCCTAGGCGGCGGACCGCCGCTGCGACACGGCTCAGGTCGAGCAGTGACCGCTCAGCAGCCGCCGCGCGGTACACCTCGTCGCGGTCGCGGCGCTCGGTGGTCGCCTGGAGGGTGTCCGGATCGGTGACGCTCGCGACGAGGACGAGGTGCTTGGCGGTCAGCTGCTGCAGCACCGAGAGGAGCCCTCGGGAGGCGCCGGGCGCCTCGATGGAGGTGAGCAGCACGACCAGCGATCGCTGGGAGGTCACCGACGCGACCTGAGCGGGAACCGCCGACCAGTCCATCTCGATGAGGGCGGGCTCGATGCCGGCCATCTCATCCACCATGCGGGAGAGCAGCTGCGGTCCGCTCGCGCCCTGCACCCGGCCGCGGACGATGCGGTCGTACGCGATCATGTCCACCCGGTCGCCGGCGCGGCTCGCCAGCGCGGCGAGCAGCAGCGCGGCCTCGAACGCCGTGTCGATGCGGGGCTCGTCCGCGACGCGGGCGGCGGAGGTCCGGGCGGAATCGATCACGATGACGACACGGCGGTCGCGCTCGGGCCGCCAGGTCCGCACCATGACGCGTGCTCCGCGTCCCCCCGTCGGATCGTGCCGGCGGGCCGTCGCACGCCAGTCGATGGAACGGACATCGTCGCCCCGCACGTACTCGCGCAGGGAGTCGAACTCGGTGCCCTGACCGCGGAGCAGCACGGTCGTGGTGCCCTCCAGCTCGCGCAACCGTGCCAGCCGCGAGGGAAGGTGCTTGCGAGACTCGAACGGCGGCAGCACCCGGATGCGGCCCGGCGCATCGAGCGTCGCCTGTCGCGCCCACAGGTGGAGCGGACCCCAGGACCGAACGGTCACATTGCGGACACGGCGCTCGCCGCGACGCCATGGACGAAGGGACGCGACCAGCCGGCGGCGCTCGCCCGGCGGCAGCGACACGGGAGACCGGGCCGGCTCGGCGGCGGCGGACGGCTCCCAGCCGTCGCGCACCGTGCCGCGCAGCGTCCTCCGCCCGGTGTTCGTCACGTACAGTTCCGACTCGGCCTCGGCGCCGAGCCGGACGCGCGCGGGAAGCGACCGTTCGACCGCCACCGAGCGCGGCGAGCCGGCCACCAGCAGGTCGATCACCCCGAGCAGCAGGCACAGCACGAGCCAGGCGCCCAGCGTCGCGTACGCCGCCGCGTCCCGCCCGCCGAGGAGCACGACGGGGATGACGCCGAGCGCGAGCAGGGCGACGAAACGTCCGGATACGGTCACGTCGGGGCCTAGATCGGAACCTGGACCTGCTGCACGATCGAGCGCAGGATCGCGTCCGGGCCGACGCCCTCGAGCTCCGCCTCCGGCCGCAGCTGGATGCGGTGGCGCCACACGGGCACCAGCATCGCCTGGACGTGGTCCGGCGTGATCGAGTCGTAGCCCGAGAGCCAGGCCCACGCCTTCGCGGCCGCGAGGAGGGCCGTCGTGCCGCGCGGGCTCACGCCGAGCTTGACCGAGGGGCTGCGCCGCGTCGCACGCGCGAGGTCGACGACGTACGCGAGGACATCCGCGTTCGCCCCGACCGCCGCGGCCGACGCACGCGCCGCCTGCAGCTCGGCGGCGCTGAGCACGGGCGTCACGCCGGCGCCGCCCAGGTCGCGCGGGTTGAAGCCGGCCGCGTGGCGGCGAAGGACCTCCACCTCCAGCTCCCGCTCCGGCACGTCGAGCGTGAGCTTGAGCAGGAAGCGGTCGAGCTGCGCCTCCGGCAGCGTGTAGGTGCCCTCGTACTCGATCGGGTTCTGCGTCGCCGCCACGATGAACGGGTCAGGGAGCTGGCGGCTGACGCCGTCCACGCTCACCTGACGCTCCTCCATGGCCTCGAGGAGGGCCGACTGGGTCTTGGGGGGCGTCCGGTTGATCTCGTCCGCGAGCAGGATGTTGGTGAACACCGGTCCCTCGCGGAACACGAAGCCGCCGGTCTGCGCGTCGTACACGAGCGAACCGGTGACATCGCCCGGCATGAGGTCGGGGGTGAACTGCACGCGCTTCGTGTCGAGGCTGAGCGCGTGGCTCAGCGCGCGGACCAGGAGCGTCTTCGCGACACCCGGCACACCCTCCAGCAGCACATGCCCGCGTGCGAGCAGCGCGATCATGAGCCCGGTGACGGCGCCGTCCTGGCCGACCACCGCCTTGCCGACCTCGGCCCGGACGGCGGCGAGAGCGGAGCGGAGGCGGGCGGCATCCGCCGCAGCGCCGGGGGAGGAGGTCGGGAAGGCGGTTCCCGTGGTGACGTCAGTCATTCATCCATTCTTCCGGTCGGGCCCAGGAGTGGGCGACACAGCGGCGGCGGTGGCTCGTTCGAGCTCCGCCAGGTCGTCGGAGAGAGCCATCAGTTCTCGGTCGGCCGCCGGCACGCGCTCCAGCAGCAGCGCGTGCACCGCCCCGCGGTCGCGGCGGGTCAGCTCGGCCACCGCGTCGGCCACCTCCTGCGTGGTCGAGGTGCTCGGCAGGCCGACCAGGGTCGAGAGCCGGCCGATGGTGCCGACGCGCAGTGCATCCGCCGCCCGCAGTCGAGCCGAGGAGCGCTGGTAGAGGCGGGCGCGTCCCTCCCGCGTCTCGCCCGCCCGTACGACGACGGGCAGGTTCTCCACGACCAGCGGGCCGAAGCGGCGGCCGCGCCAGACGGCTGCGGCAAGGAAGACCACCAGGAGGAGGACCATCACCGGAGTGACCCAGCCCGGTGTCAGCGCACCGATGTCTGGAGGACCGGTGACCGGCCGGTCACCGAGCGACGGCAGGTACCAGACGAGCGTCCGGTGGCCGCCGAGCAGGTTGAGGGCGAGTGCGGCGTTGCCCAGCCGGCCGACGCCGTCGTTCGCGAGCACCGCTCCCGAACCCAGGAAATACACGGTGGAGTCGTCGAACGTCGTGCGCACCAGCGAAGCGCTTCCATCCGGGTCTGTGAAGCACGCCACCCCGTCGCCGGAGACGGTGAACGTGCCCGGCGATGTCGCCTCGGTGAATTCCGGGGAGCTGCGGGGATCGATGCGCTGAGCGCGTTCTGCGGCGCGCACCCCGCATCCTGCGTTCACGGGGCCGCGGGGCTCTCCGGCGGCGCTGACGTCGCGATCGACGGTCTGCAGCGCCTGGAAGCCGGGTTCGACGAGGACGAGCGTCCGCCCGTCGCCGGCGAGTGCGCGGTAGCCGTCGCTCGGCAGATTGGCGTCGGGGTCGTAGACCAGCACCGTCGCGTCGTCGGCGGCCGCCGAGCGCGCCTGGTCGAGGGTCGTGACCGACCGGACGTCGACGCCGTGATCGCGCAGCACCTGCGCGACCGCTTTGCCGCCGGTCGGCGCGGCGTTCGCCGGGTCGAGAGTGATCCCCGCGCCGGCCCGGCCGCCGGTGAGGAGGATGGTCAGCAGAGCGATCAGCGTGGCGATGACGGCGAGCACGATCCACGGCACGGCGCGGCGCGCGGTCTGCCGCACGGTCGGAGAGACGGCGGTGGCCTCCCGGGCGCCGACGAATTCCGTGGTCGTCACCTGGGCACCGCCGGCGCTGTCACGCGCACGCGCTGGAGCCGCCCATCGAGCGCGATCAGGTGCTGGTAGGCGGCCTCCGTCCCCGGCCGGTCGAGGTAACGGACCTCATCGAAGTCCCTGGCCGCCCGGCGCAGCGCATCCCTCTCCTCCGGAGCCACGTCGGCAGCGCGGGAGGCGAACTCGCCGGCCGTCGTCCCCGGGGTCACCCGCACCAGCGTCCGTTCATCCAGCCCGGCCGCGATGGCACGGAACTCCTCCTCGACGGCGGTGATCCAGTCACCGGCACGGGCCGCCTCCTCGGCGGCCGCGCGCAGTTCCGCGGCACACCGCGTTCCGTCGGACCCGAAGAGGGATCGCCGCTCCAGGGCGGAGCGGCGATTGATCCGCGGGCGCCCGAAGATGAAGAATGCGGCCACAATCAGGCCGGCGAGCACCAGTACCACGACCAGGAGGAGGACCGGGCCGCCGTCACCTCCCGGACCCTGGAACAGGGAGGCGATCCAGTCCTGCACGGCCTTGGAGGCCAGGTCGAACCATGTCGGCTTCGCCGCCTGGTACTCCGGTCGCGCCAACTCGTCGCGCAGCCATTGCTGCGCGTCCGGCGAGCTCGGGTCCACCGGGATGTCGACGTGCATCACGATCAGCCGGCCGGCCACCCGGGCGCGGGCGGTACGGGCTGCTGCGCGGGCGGGAGGTACGGGTCGCGGACGTCCTGTCCGGTCTGACGGCCCTCCACGAACCGCACGAGCTCGAGATCGAGCCCCTCCTTGCGCATGCGCAGGTCGATGTAGAGGAGCGACACCGCCGCCGTCTGGATCACACTCCCGATGGCACCCACGATCGCGGTGACAATGGAGGAGATGACGTTCACGCTCAGCTGGCTGAGGAGAACCTGCGCCCCCACCCCGCCCGAGCTGATCGACGTCGGCGCGAAGACGGCGCCGAGGATCCCCCCGAGGATGGTGAACGGGATCGCGATCGTCTGCGTGATCGCGTACACGATGACGCCCACGAGCAGGATGATGCCGAAGGTGCGCCAGAAGTATCCCGTCGTGAGCCGCCACGACCGTGCGACCGCGGCGAGGAGCGGGAGCCGTTCCAGAACGATCGCGCTCGGCACCATGGCCAGCTTCGTGTTGATCCAGATCGCCAGGGGGATGAGCGCCAGACCGCCCAGGACTCCGACGAGGACCGCGCCGATGGTACCCGCCTGCGACCCGAGCATTGCGAGCGCGACGACGATGCCGACGACCAGGGCGAGGGCGACGATCCAGGCCAGGCCGAAGAGCATCGTCCAGCCGATGAGTGCGCCGATCCGGCCGCGGATGAGCCGCCAGAGCGCGCCGAAGGTCAGCTTCTCGCCCACGGACTCCCGTGCGACGTCTGCGACGATGACGCCCTGCAGGAGCGCGCTGAACACGGTGGAGACGACCAGCGACAGCACACCGACCACGATCGCGCCGCCGATCACGCCGGCCTGCAGAGCCGGCTGGTCGCCCAGCTCTCCGGAGGCCACGCGGCCGACGAGGAAGGCGAGGAGAGCCACGCCTCCTACGGAGACGACGATGTTCGGGATGCTGAAGAGCAGCAGCGAGGCACCGACCGTGACCCGTGGGTTGCGGCGCAGTGCCTGGAACGGGGCTGCGAGGAGCGGGCCGAGCGTGAGAGGACGCAACGGGATGAGGCCGGGCTTCGGCGGCGGCGTCCACCCGGGCTGCGGGCCGGCCGCGGGGTACCGCTGGTGCCATCCGGGCTGTTGACCGTAGGGCGGCTGCTGTCCATAGGGCGGCGGCTGCTGGCCCCACTGGGGCTGCTGTCCGTACGGCTGCTGCTGGTCCCACTGCGGTTGACCAGGCGGCTGCTGTCCGTAGGGAGGCTGCTGGCCGGGCGGCTGCTGCTGCCCCCACTGCGGCTGTCCGCCGTCGGGTGCGGGCCTCTCCGCCCCGGATGAACCAGGCGCCTGCCAGTTCTCGTCGTCGCTCACGCCGTGCCCTTCCGTCCCCCTGCGTCGTGCTTGGTCCCATGCTGGCACATCACCGTGGGTGCGGCGCTCCAGTGGCCTTATGGGGACAGTGCGAGGAACCGGTCGATGGCGGCCCGGGTCCGGTCGGGCGACTCGAGCACAGATCGCTGGTCGCACTGACCGGGGAACCGCAACCCGACCGCTGGCTGGTGTCGCTTTCCCCCGCGGCCGCGTATCCACAGGGCGCGTAATGCTTTCATTCAAGCCGGTGGCAGACTGCTCCATTACGCTGGTCATGTCGCTTCACGGCCTGAGGCCGCTCGAGAGGGGTTCGGGAAACTTCGCACATGACTAGTCGCATCCTGGTGGTCGACGACGACACCGCGCTTGCGGAGATGATCGGCATCGTGCTGCGCACGGAAGGGTTCGATCCGGTCTTCTGCGAAGACGGGGCCCAGGCGCTCGAGGTATTCCGCTCATCCAAGCCCGACCTCGTCCTGCTCGACCTGATGCTCCCGGGCCTGGACGGGATCGAGGTCTGCGACCGTATCCGGGCCGAATCCGGCACGCCGATCATAATGCTGACCGCG
>NZ_JBNDHX010000084.1:0-17448 GCF_056755275.1 Leifsonia sp. HAY1-4F | reverse complement strand
CCCCCCCCCCCCCCCCCCTTCCCCAAACAAGACCCCCCCCCCCCCGATTAGCGAGTGTCTCGTGGGCTCGGAGATGTGTATAAGAGACAGGGGCGGAGGGCGGAGGGCGCGAGGAGGGGGTCAGCCGGCGGCCAGGGCGCGGGCCCGGGCGAGGGCGGCGTCGGTCGCGCGGGCGAAGAGGGCGGGGAGGTCCGCGTCGGCGAGGACGGCGATGGCGCGTTCGGTGGTTCCGTTGGGGCTGGTGACCCGGCGGCGGAGCTCGGCGGGCGCCTCGCCCGAGGAGACCAGCAGCTCGGCCGCGCCGAGGAAGGTCCCGTTGACGAGGGTGGCCGCCTGGGCGGGCGTGAACCCCTTCTGAACGGCGGCCTCCGTGAGCGCTTCGATGAGGAGGAACACGTAGGCGGGGCCTGAGCCGGAGATGGTGCTCAGCGCATCCAGCTGGGACTCGGGCACCTCGACGACCTCGCCGACCGTCTCGAACAGGGTGCGCACGAGGGACAGGTCCTCCGGGTCGGTGCGGGACCCCGCGCTGACGCCGGTCACGGCCTTGCCGACCACTGCGGGCGTGTTGGGCATCGCCCGGACGACCGACACCGAGTCGGGCAGCAACGACTCCATCGTCGCGGCGGTCACCCCGGCCGCCACGCTGACGACGACGGTCCCTGGCGCCAGCGAGTCACCGATCTCGGCCAGCAGGTCGCGGACCATCGCGGGCTTCACCGCAACGAGCACGACCTGCGCGCCCTCGACGGCGAGCCGGTTCGCGTCGGCCCGGGTCTCGGTCGCATACGCCGTGACGCCGGGTGCGCCCGCGAGCGTCGCAGCGCGCGCCGCCGACCGATTGGTCACCCGGATACCGGCGACCTGGACGCCCGGCGCAAGCAGCCCGCTCAGGATGGCGCGCCCCATCGATCCGGCGCCCAGCATGGCGATCGTGGGAAGGGTCACGTTCTGCGCGTCGTCCATTCCGCCATCCTAGGATGAGGTGCATGAGCGCATCGGGCGGAAGCAAGGCGATCGTCGCGGCCTTGGCAGCCAACCTCGGGATCGCCCTCACCAAGTTCATCGCGTGGGCGTTCTCGGGCTCGTCGTCCATGCTCGCCGAGGGCGTGCACTCCCTGGCCGATTCGGGCAATCAGCTGCTCCTGCTGCTCGGCGGCCGGAAGTCGCGCCGTGCGCCGGACCAGGAGCACCCGTTCGGCTACGGCCGCGAGCGCTACGTCTACGCGTTCGTCGTGTCCATCATCCTGTTCTCGGTCGGCGGGGTCTTCTCGATCTACGAGGGGATCGAGAAGCTCGCACACCCGCACCCGCTGGAGAACGCGTGGCTGCCCATCCTGGTGCTGCTGATCGCGATCGGCCTCGAGTCGTTCTCGCTCCGCACCGCGGTCCGCGAGTCCCGGCCACACAAGCAGAGCCTCTCGTGGCCGCAGTTCATCCGCAGGGCGAAGGCGCCCGAGCTGCCCGTCGTGCTGCTCGAGGATGTGGCCGCGCTCACCGGCCTGGTGTTCGCCCTGCTCGGAGTCGGCCTCACGATCATCACGGGCAACGGAGTCTGGGACGGGATCGGAACGCTGCTGATCGGCGCCCTGCTGGTCGCCGTCGCCGTCGTGCTGGGCGTCGAGACGAAGAGCCTCCTGGTGGGCGAGGGTGCGAGCGAGGTGGATGTAGCGGCCATCGAGCGCGCGGTGACGTCCGGCCCCGAGGTGGAGCGCGTCATCCACATGAAGACCCTGTATCTCGGACCGGACGAGTTGATGGTCGCCGCCAAGCTGGCCTTCTCGGGCGAGCACCGGCTGGCGGACGTCGCGGCCGCGATCGACACCGTCGAGCGGCGGATCCGGGATGCGGTCCCCGCAGCCAGAGTCATCTACATCGAGCCCGACGTGTGGATCGACCCGAACGTGCAGTCCCCGGCGACCGACACCATCGTCATCAAGGGTCTCGAGTGACCCGCACGGCCCTCGTCCTGCAGCACGACCCGAGCATCCACCTGGGCAACATCGGCCCGGTGCTGGTCGAGCACGGCTACGAGCTGCGCATCGTGGATACGTCGGCCGAGGACCTCTCGGCGATCGACCCCGCAGAGGCCGACCTGGTCGTGGTCCTCGGCGGCGAGATGGGCGCGTACCAGACGGACGAGTTCCCCTTCCTCGCGGCCGAGAGGGAGCTGCTGCGCGCTCGGCTGGACGCGGAGCGACCCACGCTCGGCGTCTGCCTCGGCGCCCAGCTCATGGCCGGATCCCTCGGCGAGCGCGTCTACCGCGGCGACACCACCCAGATCGGTTACCGGCGCGTGGAGACCACGGAGGCGGGCGAGGCGTCGCCCATCCGGCACTTCGCGGGCGTCCCGGTCATGGAGTGGCACGGCGACACTTTCGAGCTCCCCGAGCGGGCGACGCTGCTGGCGTCGTCGAGCGAGTACTCGAACGAGGCGTTCGCGATCGGCGAGTTCGCCCTGGCGGTGCAGTTCCATCCCGAGGTCACCGACGAGATGCACGAGGCCTGGGTCGCTGCGGGCACGGACCCGTCGGGCGGCGGGCAATTGGATGAGCTCGCCATCGACCCGGAGGCGCTGAGACAGGACCGGGAGCTCTACTCGGCGCGGATGCAGGAGGCGTCGCGCGCGGCCTTCTCGGAGTGGCTCAGCAAGCTCGACGCGTAAGCGGCGAGCGCCGCGTCATCACCGCTTCGCGCGGAAGAAGTCCAGCAGCACCTCGCCGCACTCCTCCGCCAGCACGCCGGGGAACACCTCGACCCGATGGTTGAGCCGCCGGTCGCGCAGCACGTCGTACACGGAGCCGCCGGCCCCCGCCTTCTCGTCCCACGCGCCGAACACCACGGTCGGGATGCGCGCAGCGAGCACCGCGCCGGCGCACATCACGCAGGGCTCCAGCGTCACGACGAGAGTGCATCCCTCGAGGTGCCAGTCGTCGCGGGTCTCGGCGGCCTCCCGCAGCGCGAGCACCTCGGCGTGCGCCGTCGGGTCGTGCCGCAGTTCGCGCTCGTTGCGCCCGGAGCCGATCACGTCGCCGTGCTCGTCGACCACCAGCGCCGCGACGGGGACGTCACCGGTGCCGAACGCGAGCCGCGCATCGGCGAGCGCGCGGCGCATCCACTGCTCGTAGACGGCGGGTACGGCCAGGCTCACGGCGGTCCTCCTGGACTGGGGTGTCGGGGATGTTCGGCTAGCCTGAGCCTATGCGAGTGCACGTTGCGGACCACCCCCTCATCACCCACAAGCTGACCGTGCTTCGCGACGTGAGGACCCCGTCTCCGGTGTTCCGCCAGCTCACCGAGGAGCTCGTCACACTGCTCGCGTACGAGGCGACGCGCGGCGTCCGGGTCAAGCCGGTCGAGATCCAGACGCCGGTCACGACGACGACCGGCGTCGCGCTCAGCGAACCGCGCCCACTCGTCGTCCCGATCCTCCGCGCCGGCCTCGGGATGCTCGAAGGGATGGTGCGGCTGATGCCCACCGCCGAGGTGGGCTTCCTCGGGATGGTGCGCAACGAGGAGACGCTCGAGCCGACCACGTACGCCGAGCGGCTGCCGATGGACCTCTCCGACCGGCAGTGCTTCGTCCTCGACCCGATGCTGGCCACCGGCGGCTCGCTGGGCGCAGCCATCGAGTTCCTGTTCCACCGCAACGCCGTGGATGTGACGGCCATCTGCCTGCTCGCCGCGCCTGAGGGTCTCGCGGCCCTCGAGAAGGCGACGGAGGGCCGGAACGTCACCATCGTCCTCGGCGCGCTGGACGAGCGGCTGAACGAGAACGGCTACATCGTCCCGGGCCTCGGCGACGCCGGAGACCGCCTCTACGGAACTGTGTAACCGCCCGCAATTTTGCGTAATGATTTGACACGCCGAGTCACTGTCCGTTTTACTGTGACGCATGACTGACAACTCGCGTACCCTGACCTCCTTCGAGGCCCTTGGGAATGCTGGCATGATGATGGCCAGCCGCGACTCCGTCATGTGTTGCCGAATGTGTCGCTAATCTGACGACCCTTCGCCGAGCGGCCGCCCTCCGACGCCATCGCGTCGTGACCGGGCACTCGCTCCCCGGGAGCGCCACACTCACGCTTCCGTGCACCTGGCCCGTTCTGTAGGGCCACAACACGACACTCCCCGCACAATCCCGTCCCTCCGCCGTACCCGCGGAGGCCCACGTACCGGGATGCGGACCATCATCACTAAGGACTCGATTCCCATGTCTCTGGCCACCATCGACACCCCCTTCGCCCGCACCTCCGCCGTTTCGCCTGTCAGCCCCATCCGTCCCGCCGCCGAGCCCGCTGGAGCCGACTCTGCGCCGCGCATCCGCGCCGTCCCGGAGGGCACGGAAGCCCGTGGCTTCGTCCTCTACGTCGGCATCGACGAAGCGAAGGCCGCCGCTGCCGGCACCGACCTCGGCCGGATCGTGGATGCGCTGAAGCGCCTCACCGCCGAGCTCGCCCCGACCGCGGAGACGTACGCCGCTGTGGCGCTCGCCCCGGCCGGCGCCGGCGGACGCGACGTGGATGTGGTCCGCCTGGCCCTGCAGGACCCGGCCGCGATCGCCAAGCACCGCCACGCCGCCACCGTCGACGAGGACGACGACCGTGCCGCCTCCGGCGTCGTCGTCGACATCTCGCGCAAGCGGCTCGTGCTCGACAACCAGACCGTGGCGCTCACCTACAAGGAGTTCGAGCTGCTGCAGTACCTGGTGCTGCGCGAGGGCCGCACCATCGAGCGCTCCGAGCTGATCAGCTCGCTGTGGAGCGGTGCCGATGAGGACGAGGTCCCCAACGAGCGCACGATCGACGTGCACGTCCGCCGGCTCCGCTCCAAGCTCGGCCGCTACGAGGACATCGTGCGCACGGTCCGCGGTCTCGGCTACCGCTTCGACCGCCACGCCGACGTCTCCATCCGCTACGCCAGCGCCCCCTCCCCCGACCTCTTCTGACCCGGGATCGACTCGTGACGCGCGTCCGGTCGGAATACGTGCATCAGGTGCAATAAATGCCATAAGCTCGGCGCAAGGGCTGCAGGGAAGCGTCGGGGGGACCGCCCGCACCTGCCGCCCGGGGGGCGGCCGGTGTGGATCACAGAAGGAACAACTTCGACGCGCTGCGCCTCCTCTTCGCGACGCTGGTGATCTTCTCCCACTCCTTTGCTCTCTCCGGCCATGCCGAGCCTGTGCTGTGGGGCCGCACGCTCGGCAACCTGGGCGTGCATGGGTTCTTCGTGATCAGCGGCTACCTCATTGTGCAGAGCTTCGGGCGCAGCCGCTCGCTGCTCCAGTACGGCGCCAACCGCGTGCTGCGGATCGTCCCGGGGCTCGTCGTCGCGCTCGTGCTCTCCGGGCTGATCGCCGCCCGGCTGCACGGCTACGCCAACAACCCCGTCCCGTACATCTCGAACGGCCCGGTGTGGACGCTGACGTGGGAGGTCATCTGCTACGGGGCGGTCGCCGCTCTCGGGATCGCGGGCGCCCTCAACCGCACCGCGTTCCCCGCCGTCTTCGCGGTCGGATGGGTCGTCTTCCTGGCGAACCTCGGCGACCAGTCTGACTTCTTCCTCGCCATCGTGCCGATGTTCCTCATGTTCGCTGCGGGCGCCCTGTTCGCTCTCTATCTGACGAACATCCGGTTGGAGGTCCTGATCCTGGCGGTGATCGGCCTCGCGCTGACGGCGGACTACGGAGTGTTCTCGTTCCTCGACGGCCTGGCCATGCAGAACGTCCCGTTCCTGTACGGGCCGAACGTCGCCGTGGAGGAGGTGCAACGAGTGATCTACCTGCTCTCGTTCCCGGTGGTGGTCATCTGGGTCGGCAGACTCTCGCGACCCTCGCTTCCCCTCCGGAACGACGTGTCCTATGGCGCCTACGTCTACGGCTGGCCGGTCACCCAAGTACTGGTGTTCGCGGCGCTCAAGTGGGCGCTCCCCCTGAACCCGTGGCTCCTGTTCTTCGCGACGATGCTCGTCACGATCCCGCTGGCGTACCTGTCGTGGAAGCTGATCGAGAAACCGGCCCTGGGGTTGAAGCGCCGCTTCCGCAGACGCGTCACCGCGCCCGAGCCCGAGCCCGCGCCCGAACCGCAGCCGCAGCCCCATGCCCCGAGCCAACAGCTCCTGAGTTTGTCGACCGATTCGAACGAATAGGCACGAAAGACTCCGGAGCTGTTGACCAGGGACGCGCGTGGGGACGGCTAGGCGGAGCGCTGGTAGACGCGGAAGGCGCTCGTCGCCCAGGCGGCCATGACGACGGCCAGCGCAGCGAGGAGGCCGGCGTGGCCCCAGAGGGAGGCCCAGTCGGGATGCGCGCTGAGCGCCTCCCGCCCGATCACCACCGCCCATTCGAACGGGTTGTACGCCGCAATGTTCCGCACCCACTCCGGCGAGAGCTTCGTGTTCATGATCGCCGAACTCAGGAACATGAGCGGGAGCGTGATCAGCTGCGAGATCCCGATCAACGCCGTCTGATCCCGCGCGAGCAGTGCAACCGCGTTGGAGAGCGAGCAGAACACCGCGGTCAGCAGCACGACGCCGAGAAGCAGGAGCAGCATCCCGCTGAAGCCGCCCTCGAACCGGGCGCCGGTCCAGAACGCGATCCCGACGACGATGAGCGACTGCACCATGGCCAGGATCGACTGGTACACGAGCGTCGACACGATCATCGACGCACGGTTGGTCGGCGACGTGAGGAAGCGATCCATGACGCCGCGATCCATGTCCTGGATGTACACCGTCCCCGACCACGCGCTCCCGAACAGCGCGAGCATCATCACGACACCCGGCGTCAGGTACTCCAGGTAGCTCCCACCCGCGCTGAAGCCCGGGATCTCGACGACCGATTTGAAGAGCTGTCCGAACAGCAGCAGCCAGATGATCGGCTGGACCAGGTTCATGACGAGGAAGACCGGCATCCGCCAGGCGGCCCGGAGCAGCCGGCCCGTCAGGAGCGCCGTGTGCGTGACGAAGGTCGGGCCGCCGCGTCGGAGCGACCGCGGTGAGGTGAGGGCTGTGGATGTCATGATGCGTTCTCCAGGACGAGCTCGGCGGACTCCTGCGCCCGCGTGAAGGTGCGGCCGGTGTGCCGCAGGTAGACGTCGTCCAGGCTGGGCCGGGCGACCGTGGCGGAGGCGACGGCGACGCCGGCGGCTTCCAGTGCCGAGAGGGCGAGAGGGAGGGTCGCGGCGCCGCTGTCCGCGCGGGCGCGGAGCGTGCGGCCGTCCCCGCCGACCTCGCGGAGCCCATCCACCCGCTGGAGCGCGGTGAGCCCGGCGAAGGGATCGGCGTCCCCGGCCAGCTCGACGACGACGGCGTCACCCCGGAGGTCGTTCTTCAGCTCCTCCGGGGTCCCGCCGGCGACGACGCGACCGTGGTCGACGATCGCGAGACGGTCCGCCAGGCGGTCGGCCTCGTCCAGGTAATGCGTCGTGAGCAGGACCGTGAGGTTCTCGGCGGTGGTCATCCGCTCGAGTTCCAGCCAGAGCTCGGCGCGCGCCTCGGGGTCGAGACCCGTCGTGGGCTCGTCGAGGAAGAGCACCTGCGGACGGTGCATCAAGCCGATCGCCACATCGAGCTTGCGGGCCATCCCGCCCGAGTAGGTCTTCACCTGGCGGCGGGCGTGCTCGGTCAGTCCGAAGCGGTCGAGCAGCTCGCGTGCGCGCGCCGCCGCATCCCGTCCCGACATGCCGTGCAGCCGCCCGGCGAGCACCAGGTTCTCGACGCCCGTGTCGTTGGGATCGGAGACCGCCTTCTGAGCGACGAACCCGATGGCCCGGCGGACGCGGGCGGGATGCCGGGTGACATCGATCCCCGCGACATACGCCGAGCCGGCGTCGGCACGGGCGAGCGTCGACAGGATCTTCATGGTGGTCGACTTGCCTGCTCCGTTGGGGCCGAGCAGGCCGAACACGGTTCCGGTCTGCGCCTCGAATCCGAGGTCGTCGACGGCGCGGACGGAGGGCTTGCCCCTGCCGCCGCTGTAGGTTTTCACGAGGTGGTCGGCGACGAGCGCCGGACCGGTTGCGGATGCCATGGTGGCTGTCCTTTCTTTCTTGGTTGGCAGCCACCGGCGCGGGATATCCTTGAAGACAGCCCTCGGTGACTGTTGACGCAGGTTCCTTGACGGAACGACTGAAGGTGTGGATGGCCGGAGAGTTGCCGCTCTCCGGCCATCGTTCTGTGGTTTCAGGATGTGAACAGCGCTGCCGCCTCCTCACCGAAGTCGCCAGCGGCGATCCGGCCGCTCAGCACCTCCATGCTCACCCCTTGGCCGAGCAGCCGGTGCAGCTGCTCCCACCAGCCGTAGCCGCCGATCGAGCGGTCGCGGATGCGGGCCGCGAGGTCGGCGACGAAGTCGCGTTCCGCGTCGAGCACCGCGATCCGGTACTGGCTCTCGACCATGAACAGCTCAGGGAGCGCACGCACCTCCTCGGCGATGGCCCGCCGTTCGGCCAGCTCGGCGTCGAGGCGCTCCCGTCGGCTCTCGAGCAGGGCGGCCGCCGTCTCCGGAGGCAGCATCGGGAGCAGCGACAGCCCGGTCTCGATCGCGGGATACTCCTTGACGGGGATCTCGACCAGTTCGCGCAGCCACTCCTCCGCCTCGGCTCGGCCCGCGTCCGTGATGGCGTAGACGACGCGCTCGGGGCGGTTGCCCTCGCGTTCCGTCTGGGCCACCCGGATGAAGCCGTGCTTCTCGAGGGACTTGATGACCGAGTAGAGGGAGCCGAAGTTGAGGCGGATGCTGTCCTCCTTGCCTCGCTCCTTCATGGTCGTGGTCATCTCGTAGGGATACATCGGTCGCTCCCACAGGCACGAGAGCACCGCCAGCGCCAAGGGGTTGGCCACCACGCGCTTCGACATCTCGCACCTCCGGAATCGATTACTCGATCCAGAGTATTCGATATCGAGTGATCGTGTCCAGCTCTCTCTCGAAGAATCTCAGACGGCGACGGCGCGATAGAAGAGCGTCTGCACGGGGATCGTCGTGGATCCGGGCCCGAACTCGTCCGTCAACCGGCGTTCCGCCTCCCGCACGAGCGCATCCAGATCCCCTCCGCGCTTTCGCACCTGGTCGGCGACGGGGTTGCCCACGATGAGTCCGTCGGCGAACCGCTCCCAGGACGCCACAGGCGCGTCGTGCGGCACCACGTCGATGGTCACCCGGCCGAAGCCGCTCTCCTGCGCCAGATTCCGGAGCGGATCGACCTCGCTCATCCCGAACGGGACGCGGTAGAAGGGCGGTGGATCGTCCGGGAACGTCTCGACCAGGAGCCCGTGGATGACGGCGGCGAAGCGGTTCTTGGCGTGGCTGTCCCAGACGCTGAAGTGAAAGACGCCGCCCCGGGACAGCACCCGGCGTTGCTCGCGGACAGCCGCCGGCAGATCGGGCATGAACATGATGCCGAACTGGCAGGCGACCGCGTCGAAGCTGCCGTCGTCGAACGGAAGCGCCTGGGCGTCCGCCGTCTGGATGCGCGTCGCCGGCGGCACCTTCGCGCGGGCGAGCTGCAGCATCCCCTCGCTGAGGTCGGTGATGGTCAGCTGAGCGCCCGGGCAGTGCTGCACGATCGCGGCCGAGGAGATCCCCGTGCCGGCGGCCGTCTCCAGGATGCGCTGCGGATCCGTCGCCGCTACCGCGGCCCCGAGCACCTCGGCGTAGTGACGGAACAGCACCGGCCCCAGGCCGGAGTCGTAGTGCTCCGGGATGGAGTCCCGGAAGGCCGCGGCGTCGTCGTCCACGGGGCTGACGATATACCGGGACGGGCCTGCTCGGGCAGGGTCCTCGCAGAAGGCGGTGCTTCCCGCCGGCGCTCGGCCCGCGCCTACCGGATGACGTCGGGGGCGGCCTCGGCTCGCAGGACGGCATCCACCTCTCGGCGGTCGGGCGGGGATGCGCCGGCGCGCGAGACCGTGATGGCGGCAACGGTCGCGGCGAGCGCCCCGATGCCCAGAAGCACCTCTTCGGATGCCGGCCCGGCGAGGAGCGACCGCGTCCCGCGCTCGAGGGCGCCGGCGATCAGCCCGGTCATGAAGCCGTCGCCCGCGCCGATCGTGTCGACGACCGTCGTCGCGGCGGCCGGGATGCTCACGGAAGCCTCACTGCTGCGCAGGAGGCTCCCCGCGGCTCCGCGGGTGAGCACCGCGATCCGTGCGCCGTTGGCGAGCAGCCGATCCAGCACCTCGTCGTCGGATGCGCCGGGATACAGCCAGGCGGCATCCTCGTCGCTCAGCTTCACCAGGTGCGCTCGGCTGCTGTACCAGTCGACGAGCTCGCGTGAGCGTTCGACGTCCGGGATGAGCGCCGGCCGGATGTTCGGGTCGAAGGAGACGAACGTCTCGGGCGGGCGCACATCCACGAGCTGTCGCACCACGGTCGCCCCGGGCTCGCGGAAGGCTCCGATCGAGCCGACGTGCAGAGCCGCCGTCCGGGGGAACTGCAGCGGCTCGAGCTCCCAGTCGAAGGCGAACTCGTAGGTCGCAGAGCCCGTCTCATCGATTCGCGCGGTGGCGGTCGAGGTGCGGCAGGCGGACCGTCCGCGGATGACCTGCACAGCGGCTCCGTGGAGGTGCGCCTCGATGGCCCGCCCGCGGTCGTCATCGCCGAACCGGGTGGCGAAGATCGTCGGGAAGCCCAGCCGGCCGAGGCCGTACGCCACGTTCATCGGGCTTCCGCCGGGATGCTCGGAGCGCACCCCGTCCCGGTCCACCACGTCGATGAGTGCTTCGCCGACGACGAGCACGCCGGTGAGGACGCCGGCGGCCGCACCGCCCGCTGGGGCTGGTTCGATGCTCATCCGACCGGCTCCAGCCACGTCAGCGTGGATCCGCCTCCCGCCACCAGAGGCTGGAGAGCCTCGTTGAAGCGGTGGCAGTAGTCCGCCTCGACGTGAGCCTGGAAGGCCACGTCGGAGGCGTACTCCTCGTAGACGAAGAAGTGCTCCGGGCGGTCGGCCAGACGGTGGGCGTCGAAGCGCCGGTTGCCCGGCTCCGCGCGCACCGTCCGGCTGTACTCCTCCACCAGGGCTGTCACGGTGTCCGCATGGCCGGGGAGGGCCTCGAACTCCGCATACAGGAACTTGGAGGTGTTCATTCGCGCTTCGCCCCGGTCATGATGGCCACGGCGTCCGTCATCGAGTGCGACTGCGGCGTGATCGTCGCCGCCTTCTTGCCCAGCCGCTGGATGTGGATCCGGTCGGCGACCTCGAAGACATGCGGCATGTTGTGGCTGATCAGGATGACGGGGATGCCCCGCTCGCGCAGGCGCTTGATCAGATCGAGCACCTGGTTCGACTCCCGCACGCCGAGGGCGGCGGTGGGCTCGTCGAGCACGACGACCTTCGAGCCGAAGGCGGCCGCGCGGGCGACGGCGACAGCCTGCCGCTGACCACCGGAGAGGTTCTCGATGGGCACGGCGACATCCTGCAGCGTGGAGATGCCCAGCTCGGTGAGCTCGTCCCGTGCACGGGTGCGCATGGTCTTGGTGTCGACCATCCGCAGCACGGAGCCCAGGAATCCGGGGCGACGCAGCTCGCGGCCGAGGTACATGTTGGCGGCGACGTCGAGCGCCGGCGACACGGCCAGCGACTGGTACACCGTCTCGATGCCCGCCTCGCGCGCATCCTGCGGACGACGGAAGTGGACCCGTTTGCCGTCCAGCTCGATCTCCCCTTCGTCGGGGATCTCTGCTCCGGTGAGGCACTTGATGAGCGTGGTCTTCCCCGCGCCGTTGTCGCCGATGATGGCGAGCACCTCGCCCGGGAACAGCTCGAGGCTGACGCCGTCGAGGCCGACGACGTGACCGTAGGTCTTGACGAGGCGGCGGGCCGAGAGGACCGGGGTCCGGGTCTCGGTGGGGGTCACGGAGTCCTGCGTGTCGATGGCGTTCATTTCCGCACCTTTCGGATCCACTGGTCGATGGAGACGGCGACGATCACCAGGACGCCGACGGCGAGGGTCTGGTAGAGGACGTCGAGGCCGGCGAGGGCCAGACCGTTGCGGAACACGCCGACGATCAGAGCACCGAGGAGGGTGCCCCACACGTTGCCGCGACCGCCGAACAGGCTGGTCCCGCCGATCACCACAGCGGTGATGGCGTTCAGGTTGGCGTCGACCGCGGCGTTCGGGCTGGACCCGAAATCGCGGCCGATCTGGATCCACGCGGTGAGAGCGACGACCACACCGGCGGTGATGTACACGCTCAGCAGCACGCGGCTGACGCGGATACCCGTCAGTCGGGCCGCTTCCTTGTCGTCTCCGACGGCGTAGACGTGGCGTCCCCAGGAGGTCCGTCCGAGCGCGAAGGCCGCGATGAGGTAGACCACGATCATGAGGATGACGCCGTAGGTGATGTCCACACCGAACACGCGGACCGTGAGGCCGGTCCAGGTGAGGATGTCGGGCAACTGGTTGCCCTGCACGGTGGCGCCGTTCGAGATCAACAGCGTCAGGGCCGTGAAGATGCTCAGTGTTCCCAACGTCACGATGAAGGGGGGAAGGTTGAGCCGGGTGACGAGGAGACCGTTGAGGACACCGGTCGCGAGTCCGGCGAGGAGGCCGAGCAGCAGCGCCACGATGGCGGGCATCCCGAGGCTGGCGGCCGCGTTCCCCATCACGATGGAGCTGAGGACCATGGCTGCGCCGACCGACAGGTCGATGCCGGCGGTGAGGATGACGAGGGTCTCCGCGACGCCCAGGGTGCCGATGACGGCCACCTGCTGGGTGATCAAGGAGAGGTTCGTCGGTGCGAGGAAGCGCGGGTTGATCACGCCGAAGACGATGATCGAGATGACCAGCACGATGGCCGGGCTGAGCGCGGGGTACCGGTGGAGGGCCGAGCGGACCCGCATGAGCGGAGTCTGCCTGTTGATGAACTCATCCGCGAGGTTCAGCGACGAGGTGGGAGGCGAGGCGGTTTTCGATTGAGACATGAGTGCTCCTGACGATTCAGCTGGCCTGACGTTTCGGGAGGGCGCCGCATCGGGCGCCCTCCCGCGAGGTCAGTTCGCCCAGCAGGTGGTCCCGCCCTTGGCAGCGTCGACGCTGTCGAGGCCCGAGACCGGGTGGTCGGTGATGAGCGTGGAGCCGGTGTTGAAGAAGTCGAGGCCGTTGCTGGGCTTGGGCTTCTCTCCACCGCGCGCGATCTTGGCGATGGCCTCCATGCCGAGCGACGCCATCTTGGACGGGTACTGCTGAGCCGTGGCGCCCAGGATGCCCTGCTTCACGTAGCCGACACCCGTGCAGCCACCGTCGATGCTGACGATGGTCACGCTGTTCTGCTTGCCCGCCGCCTTCAGCGCCTGGTAGGCACCATACGCCGCCGGCTCGTTGATGGTGTAGACGACGTTGATGTCCGGGTTCTTGGACAGCAGCGTCTCCATGGCGGTGCGGCCGCCGTCCTCAGCGCCCTGCGAGGGCTGGTGGCCGACGATCTGGTACTGGCCGCCCTTGCCGCCGGTGTAGGAGCCGCTGGACGCCTCGCCGCCGTTCTTGGACTTGTCGCCCACGTCGATGCCCATGCCGTTGAGGAAGCCGTGGTCGCGGTCCACATCGACCGAGACGATCTGGTCGGAGAAGAGGTCGATCATGGCGATCACGGCCTTCTTGCCGCCGAGGGTGTTCGACATCCACTTGCCGATGGACTGGCCGGCAGCGTAGTTGTCGGTCGCGAACGTGATGTCGACGGTGCTCGCCGGGGTGGGGACGGTGTCGAGTGCGATCACGTAGAGGCCGGCGCGGCGCGCCTTCTGGATCTCGTTGTTGACGGCCGATCCGTTCGGCGTGATCAGGATGCCCTTGTCCCCGCGGGAGATGGCGTTCTCGATGGCCTGGATCTGGGAGTCGGTGTCGCCGTCCTTCTTGCCCGCGGCGAGGGTGAGGGTGACGTTGTTCTTCTTGGCGTCCGCCTTCGCAGCCGTCTCCATGGCGACGAAGTACGGGTTGCTCGTGGTCTTCACGATCAGAGAGACGCCGACGTGGTCGTTGCTCCCGCCTGAGCTTCCGCCTGAGCTTCCGGACGAACACGCCGTCAAGGAGAGAGCCAGAGCGGAGGCCGCCGCGAGGGAGGCGATCGCGACAGTGCGCGAGCGACGTGAGAATCGGGTGGGCATCTTTGCTTCCTTTTCATCGGGGGTGAATGAACACCCTGACAACGGTGTCAACGAGGAGTCTGACACAACACGGAGGAAAACGCTACACTTTCCTCACATTCGGAAGGCTGGTAATGACATCGTTATCAAAGTCGGTCGGGCGCGGCTCCGGCCGCGTGACGATCCGAGATGTCGCCCAGCAGGCCGGCGTCGGCATCAAGACGGTCTCCCGGGTCATCAACGGCGAGCCCAACGTCTCCGCCGCGACCACGGAACGGGTCAAGGCGGCCATCGCCCAGCTTCAGTGGGAACCCGACTCGCACGCGAGCAACCTGCGGCGGACGCACACGCGGACGAAGTCGATCGGGCTGCTGCTCGGAAGCGTCGACAACCCGTTCGCCGCTACGACGCATCGCGCCATCGAAGACGTCGCCGCCTCACATGGCGTGGCGGTCCTCGCATCCAGCCTTGATGAGGACCCCGTGCGCGAGGTCGCGGCGGTCGAGAACTTCATCCGGCGGAAGGTCGACGGTCTCATCCTGACCACTTCCACCGGCAACCAGTCCTACCTCGAGGAGCTAGTCCCCCCGCGCATCCCCGTCGTCTTCATCGACCGCGAGCCCTTCGGCTACGAGGCCGACGTCGTCCGCTCCGACAATGTCGGCGGGGCCGCGCTCGGCACCCGGCACCTGCTCGCGCGCGGCCACCGGCGGATCGCGGGAATCTTCGACCGCTCCGGGATCTGGACGGCCTCCCAGCGCAAGATCGGCTTCCTCGACGCTCTCGAGGAGTTCGACGTCCCGCCGGATTCGTACACGATCGTGGACGACGTGACCACGGCGGAAGCCGCGGAGGCGGCCGTGCTGGCCCTGCTGGGCTCCCCCGCTCCACCCACCGCGATCTTCGCCGGCCAGAACCTGATCTCGATCGGCGTCGTCCGCGCCCTGCGCAAACTCGGCCGCCAGCACGAGGTCGCCCTCGTCAGCTTCGACGACATCGAGCTGGGAGACCTCCTCGACCCCGGGGTCACCGTGATCGCGCAGGATCCCGTCGCGATGGGCCGGACGGCTGCGGAGCGGCTCTTCGCCCAGCTCGCGAGCATCCACGCCGGTGAGCAGCTCCCCGCGACCGACCTCGTCCTCCCCGTCGAACTCATCGTGCGCGGCTCGGGCGAGATCGCTCCCGCGACCGCCTCCGCACGAGCTCATAGGGACGCATAGCGAATTCGCAGAAAAAATAACGACTTGATAACTAGATGCCGTTACCTCTTCGTTATATAGTTCAAGGGCAATGGTTGTTTGCTGTGGCAGCCATCGCGGAATGTGATTGCAGGACACTCTTGGTGCAAGGGAGAGGGCCGGCCGCTAGCCTCTGCGGTCGGCCCTCAATCTTTTCCGGTCCGCCACATTCGTCCTCCCACCGGTGACCTCCTTCAAGACCGTCGGCTCTCCCCCGTAGTGGCACGGATGTCGCCCGCACGCGCATGATGAGAAGATGCGAATGCATTGAGCTCGCGGAGGAGGACGGCGATGGCCGAGAGCACGACGGCGACGGAACCGGACAAGCGTGCGAGGATCAGCGCGGTGGCGGCATGGGAGTCGCTTTTCCGCGCCCAGGTCGCCGTGATGCGCACCCTGGCTGCCGAGTTCCCGACCAGGGACATCTCGCTGAACGAGTACGACGTGCTGTTCAACCTGTCGCGCCAGCCCGACCGCACGTTGCGTCTACGCGATCTCAACACGCACGTGCTGCTGACCCAGCCGAGCGTCAGTCGCCTCGTCGACCGTCTCGTCTCCCGTGGGCTGGTCGCGAAGTGCCCGGAGCCGTCCGATGCGCGAGGCACGGTCATCCGCCTGACCGACGCCGGCTACGACCTGTTCCGGCGTGTTGCGATCGAGCACATGAAGACCATCACAGATCGCGTCGGGTCCCGGCTGAGCACCGAGGAGCTGCAAACCCTGGCGGAGCTCTGCGACAAGCTGCGCCTGAACTCCTGACCATTTCTCCACAGGCCGGGCGGCCTTCGCTGTTCCCCCCAACCTGAGTGTCGACCTCCCGAAGCCGTCGAAATCGCCGCGTATCATTGCGGCCACGGACGAATGGTTTCACCACGAGGGGAAGACGCATGAGATGGGGATGGGCGCCTGCCCTGGTCGGATTCGTCGCGCTGAGCGGCCTGGCGGGCGTGCTCGCCGCGGCAGCGGTGACGCCGGCGGTGGCGCTCACGGGTAGTGCGGCCGACTCGACGATCAGCGTGTTCGACGGGCTGCCGGAGTACATCAAAGTGGAGCCGCTCGCGCAGGCCTCCACGATGTACGCGCTGAGCAACGGGCAGCAGGTCCCGATCGCCTCCTTCTACTCCCAGAACCGCATCGAGGTCGGCTGGGACGCCATCTCGCAGAACCTGAAGGATGCTGCGGTCGCCACCGAAGACCCGCGCTTCTACGAGCACGGCGGTGTCGATGTCAGCGGCACCCTCCGCGGAGCGGTGCTCACGGCGCTGCACAAGTCGGTCCAGGGCGGCTCGTCCATCACGCAGCAGTACGTGAAGAACATCCTGGTGCAGCGCTGCGAGAACAAGCAGCCGGACCCGACGGCGAGCGAGGCCGTGCAGAAGAAGCAGCTGACGATCTACGAGTCCTGCTACAACGACGCCACCAAGGTCGACCCCTCCCGCAAGCTCAAAGAGATGCGCTACGCCATCGGCCTCGAGAAGGAGTACTCGAAGAACGACATCCTGCAGAGCTATCTCAACATCGCGCTCTTCGGCGGCCGGGTGTACGGCGTCCAGTCCGCGGCGGAGTACTACTTCGGGGTCGCGGCGAAAGATGTGAACCTGCAACAGGCGGCGACGCTGATCGCCATCCTGAACAACCCGGACAACCTCCGGATCGACAGGCCCGACAGCAAGGACAACGGGGCGGCCAACGGCTACAAGGCCACCCTGGAGCGCCGCAACTACGTCCTCGACCGGATGCTCGCCAACGGCAAGATCACGAAAGAGGAGCACGACGCCGCGCGTGCCACCAAGGTGGAGCCGAAGATCAGCCCGATGTCGAACGGCTGCATGACCGCGCAGAAGTACAACGCCGCCTTCTTCTGCGATTACGTCGAGCGCATCATCGAGCAGGACCCGATCTTCGGCAAGACCGAAGACGACCGCTCGAACTTCCTCACCCGAGGCGGCCTGAAGATCTATACCACGCTGAACCTCGACCTCCAGACGCAGGCTCAAGCCGCTATCAGCTCCTACATCCCTCCGGCGCACCCGGCGCTCGACCTGGGGTCCTCCAATGTCTCCGTCGAAGTCGGGACCGGGCGCGTGGTCACCATGGTGCAGAACAGGCCCTACGACAACACGGCGACC
>NZ_JBNDHX010000083.1:0-17505 GCF_056755275.1 Leifsonia sp. HAY1-4F | reverse complement strand
GCCGACGCGGACGCACCGCCGCGAGAGGCGGACGTAACCTGCGCGATTCCTGCGAAAACGACGACCAGTCCATATCCGAGCAACAACACGGCGGTCAGCCTGCTCGGGTTGGGCTTCGACGCAATCTCGACATACTCTGCCGCGTTGCGACGAAGGGCGGCTCGCGTTCGTTCGACAAGTGCTTCGTGCGTGCGTTCGCGGACCGAGGCGTCCACCCTCGGATCCATACCGCGCGCTCCGAGATTTACGAGTTGACGTTGAATCGTGGTGAGCTTGTCGATTCGGTCACCAAGACGCCGGGCACGTAAGTCTCGGGATGCAGTGAAGATGCTTGCCAGGATCCCCAGAACACCGAGAGTCGCAGTGACCCAGTCAGACGGCGTCATCCGGCCATCGAGATGCTCGAGTTCTCATGCCTCCATATTCGCGCGGTAAATCAATTCTTGCCGCCCCCAGTCTGGGCGGCCCATACGCTCAGCTGGCAGGGCTGATCCCCGGAAGTCCCGCCTCGAGCCGTTCATAGAAGCGTGGCCCAGTTGGGGCCGCGACGTTTTCTGCCCACGGGAACGGCCGCTGGGTTTCAACGACTAGACGAGAAAGCCGTCCCGCCGAAAGAACCGGAAGTCTCCGTTGAACTTGAGGGTGTCGCGCACGTTCATCCCTGGGTCACGGACCCACATTTCCACGTCAAATAGCCAGTTTTCAGGACGACCGAGGTCTTCTTCCCTGCCTAAGGCAAGACTGTTAATCTTGCGTTCCCAACTCACGGTCTCAACCTCGTTCGGAGCCAAGACGAGTTCGTCCCCAGAACGAAGCGACAACTCACCTTTCGCCGGACTAATGAACGCTACACCGGCGATGCGGTCTGAAACGTTCTTGACGGTGATGAATGCAGTCGTCCGAAAGGCCGCGGTATCCGTTTCACCAAGTTCAAGCCTCTGAGAAACGGGGACCCAGTCTCCTGAGTCGTCTCGCATTTCGAGCACTCCGGGTCGCGCACGTACGACGACTGTTGGAGCTACCTGATCAAGTCGGGACTCGACCTGCAGACGCTCTGCTCGCTCAAGCGTGGCTTCCTGTACTTGAGCGGCTTTCTGCGCATCTCGAGAGTCGGATTGGGCTAGCTTCAGCTGCTTCAAGCTGGTCTCTTGTTGCTCAATAGCTGCAGTCGCCTGCTGCTTTGTCCAATGGGCAGCCCGGCCGGCAAACGCGGCCGCCACGGCAGCTGCAGCCAGCGTAAGCACCGCAGCGCCGGCGGTAACCCAGTTAGGTATTCCGTCCCAAAGCACATCGACCATGTCCCCAACATGTTTGCAGCCGAGGACGGATGCCCTCATTTCGAAATCGCTATCGGCGCGAAGACAAATTCGCAAGCGAGTCCGCCGAGGCCAGTCGCCCCCGCGCGTCAGAATCAGATCATGTGGCCGAGCTTTGTCGTCACAGGGGGCCTTAGGCGGGATGGCCATGCCTTTCGACCGGAGATTACGTGGCCAGATCTCCGCGTCGTTCTCGACCCGGAAACGGAATTGGACCGGGTGGAAGCCGAGTATGTCGAGATTCTTCGGATGAGACCGACGGGAGTGCGGCTATTTGTCGAAGGAACGCAAGCTCACGACATCGTCGACACCTACTACCTTCCGACTGACCGTTTGAACGGAAATGGTGTCGTCGCGGTGCACACAGAGACGGGACATTCGACGCACGCGTTGCCTGCACTCGAGAACAATCTCCAAGCTGCCTTTAACTGGGCAGAACACTGGAAGCTTGAGCCTCATGAAGCGCGACGGCGGCAAACCTATTCGGAAATTGCGACTGCTCTGCGCGCCGACGTCTTCATAACCGATAACGAGTTTGCACTTGCACGGCCCAACCGGCGCTGGCTTTTCTCCGCGAAACCCCGCGACTCCCTGGCAGTGATTGGACTACACCAACGGCTTCAGGGCGCGACAGTAATTAGTCGTGAACTCTTCGGGGGTGTTCTCGCAACGTGGCAGGTCGAACACACACAGGCGTGGTCGATGGTCCCAGCTTTGCGCGACCGCTTCTACCGGACGCATGACGGCAATGACGGATTCTTGGAGTTGGCGCGTGCGAGTGGCAACCGACTCAAGCGAGTACTCGGGCTTCGAGACAAGCTCCTGTTTGGGAGTATCCATCCGAATGAGCCCAGCCTATTTGGCGATCCTGAAGTCCTCGTCGAGCAGATTGTCCTGAACTTGAACGGAATGTTGGACGCGCTGTGTCGAGCGTTGAACATGGCTCTGGGCCTCGGGATGCAACCAGCGTGGTGTGCGCTAAGTAGAAAGGACTTTCGCGCTCGTTTGGACATGTCCGTGCGTGGGATAATCGAAGACCAAAAGAACCTAAAGCTCATCAAGCTGGTCGGCGAGCTTCGAAATACGATTCACCACGAGGATCTTGGAGGCGGGGGCGAGGGAGACCAGCACGGCCGAACGACCGCTCGGCTGGTGTCCGTCGATGACGAAACCGCAACCTTGCTTCGCGAGGTAGCGGGACTTCTCGGTCGGACCGAAGCCTGGATTGCACTTGACCACCGACCGATCCGGCTTATGGTGCGTCCGGTGAGTCTTGTCGAAGATCTCATTGAGCATGTTTCGCGCATCGCGCAATTGATTGCGGCAGCCGTGGATTGGCCGCCGAGCACGGCCCACGGCGACGCGCCTGGTGAGGATGATCCGAAGAATTGGTCGCTTTACTCTCCGACTGTCGAATTGGTGAATCGCCTCTACGGCTTGAAGGTGAGCGACTGAGTCTTTCCGTCGAGTTCACGAGTCGGCGACCCTTTTCAACGGGCGCCAGAATCCTCAAGGATGTCCCTCTGTTCTTGGACGCCAAGCTCGTGGCCCTCCGTTAAGCTCCAAGCGGAGGACATGATGACCGATGTGGACCACGTCGTCGAGCTTGAGTCGATGCTTGCTGCCCATCCGGGAAAGCTGAAGACCCTCAACGACGAGCTCGACCGCCAGCGCGAGATCTATTCCTCGCGCGCATCATCTGTCCAAGCCAGAGCTGCAATCCTTATCGCGACTGCGGGTCTCGGCGCCGGGCTGCAGTCCGCGCACCTGTCTGGAGGCTGGTATGTTCTCGCGGTCATCTTCGCCGCTGCTGCCGCCGGCTTAGGCATCGCAGCAACGCGTCCCCGTTATGGCGGCGAGATCAATCTCTCATCACTTCGGGACACAGTGTTCTCGTCCGAGGAGAATACCGGCCTATTGAGACTGATCGATGCGAAGATCGAGGTCCATGAGTCCGACGAGAAGCGCCTAAACGCGATGGGCGAGTTCCTTCGTTGGGGATTCATTTCGCTGGCCGTTTCAATCGTCTTCACCTTGTTTGCCGTCCTCAACATCTAGGAAGCCAAATGTCCGATTCGTCAAAGCCATCCCCCGCTCCCCAGCCGAAGGTGCCGCCAGTTCAGAAGGTTCCTGGGCTCGTCTCGAATGTAATCAAGCACAGCTCCAACACGACTACGGACGCCAAGCCGATGCCCAAGCCCGAGAAAGGTGAACCGCGGTGAGCGACGAGACTGACTCCGTCTCGATGCCTGCTGCGATGGCAATCCCGCCCGTGCAGGACACCACTGACCTCATTCGAGGAGTCCTTAAAGCGAGTGGTGCGCCCGTTTCAACGGACGACGATCGGGATCGCTAACTAATCGCTTAGCACCCGGATACTCCACACAATCGTTGTCGTTCGCCGAGTGGCAAGAACGATGGACAAGTTGATGCTTACGCCGGAGGAAGCGGCCGAGGCTCTGGGAGTCGGCAGATCGACGCTGTACGACCTGCTGCGGTTGCAGGAGATCCCGTTCGTAAAGATCGGGCGAAGTCGGCGCATTCCCGTATCGGCCCTGCGGGACTTCGCTGAGCGACTGGCGACGGCGGCGGTGGCCCGATGAGCAAGAACGCGAACGGGGAGGGTTCGATCTATCAGCGCAACGATGGCCGGTGGGTCGGGGCGACCTACGTCCTACGGCCTGACGGCTCACGAAAGCGCAGACAGGTCTACGGGCGGACGCGCGCGGAAGTGAGCACCAAACTGCGGCACCTGATCGAGCAGACGGCGCAGGGGATTCCCGCATTCACTGGCGACTGGACGGTTGACACTTATGCCGCGCATTGGCTCGACTCGACCCGTGGAACGCTGCGCCATCGACGCACTCGAACTACGCGTGGATGCTGCGCAAATACATTCTTCCGACGCTTGGCCGGATCAAGCTCACAACGTTGACTCCCACTCACGTGCGGCACTTCCACGCGGTGGTCGGCTCGGCCGGCGTCTCAGCACGAACCGTGCAGCTCGCTCACGCCGTGCTGCGCTCGATGCTGTCGGATGCGGTCCGGGAAGAAGCGGTGAGCCGCAACGTCGCGAGCCTGACCCGTTCGCCGCGCCGGGAGAAGGTCGAAACGAAACCGTGGTCGCCTGAGGAGGTCGAGACCTTCAGGGTCGCCAGCGAGTCCCACCGGTTGGCTCCGCTGTTCACTCTCGCCTACGGGTTGGGACTACGCCGGGGCGAGATTCTGGGGCTGCGCTCGTCGGATGTCGACTTCAGCAAGCGCCTGATTCACGTCCGGCACACGATGCAGCGGCTCGGTGCTGGGACAGGCCGAGTGTTCGGTCCGTCCAAGACGCAGCGGTCGCGCCGCACTGTCCCAATGCCCGCGATGGTCGTTTCGGCTCTTGAGCGTCAAAGGCATCAGCAAGCTGAGGAGCTGCGACACGTGTCGGGCGAGACAAACACCTACGACCTGGTGTTCACGACGTCCATCGGGACGCCCTTGGAGCCGACGAACCTGCGGCGCGACTTCGATGCGCTGATCGCGAAGGCTGGAGTGCGGCGCATCCGGTTCCACGATCTCCGGCACACGTGCGCGTCCTTGCTCATGGCTGAGGGCGTGTCGCCGCGAGTGGTTATGGATGTGCTCGGGCATTCGACGCTGAGCGTCACGATGGATCTGTACTCGCACGTGATGCCGAGCGCACTGCTCGACGCCTCGCGGGCGATCGATCTGGCGCTGGGCAACGACGAATCCGAGGCGAGCTGATGGCCCTCGCCGCGCGCCTCGTCCGGGCGGGTTGCTGTCACGGTTGCTGTCAATCGGACGTCAGCGCTGCCGGATCGCGCATCGGGGAGGCAAAGAAAAACCCCGCTGTTCGGGCGTTTTGCCTGTTCAGCGGGGTTTTCGTCACTGTCTCAACCAGTGTGCGCCACGAGGGATTCGAACCCCCAACCTTCTGATCCGTAGTCACCGAGGTGACATATCCGCGAACGTCCGCGCGCAGCCTCTGTCAGACGGTGACAGCAATGTGAGAGGCAGCAACGCGGGGCGAACGTCCCCCAACATCCCCCCAAATCCTCAAGTCTGCTCACACATCTGCACACATGCAGGCGATCACTTTCGCATCAGCAGCGACTCCGGGGTGACGCCCAAGGCGGCAGCTTGCGATTCGATCTGCTGGAGGGTGACGCCTCGGCTCTCGTGCAGTGTCGCGCTCGCTGAGGCTGCCTTCGGTGATTGTGCGGGGGAGCGGCGGGTGGGTGGATCCGTTGGCAAGGACTGGAGCCAGTTGTCCAGGTCGGACGCGAGGATCACGGGCCGCGTCGACGGATACCGTTGGGGGAGATCGCCGCGTTTGATCGCAGCTCGCAGGGTGGAACCGGCAACCGATGCGACAGCGGCGGCCTCGGGGATCGTGTATGCATGCTTCCTGTGGTCGATCGGGGGCTTTGAATCGTTGTTCATGCTGGAGCATGCAACCATCGGTCCTGGCACCCTAGAGCGAGTGTGTCGCTCCCGGATGGTGGGGTGCTCCCATTCGGCCATATTTTGCGGCCATTTGGCCTCACCCGCCGCAGATTGACGGTTGATCTGTTACGGACATAGCTAAGCCTCGTTCGCCTGCGGGAAGCTCCCCACATCGGCCTCGAGTAGCTCCTATCCGTCATGAGCCCCTCGCGCTACCATGGCTGCGCAGCGAGAAACGGGGAGTCCCGGCTCCGACCGATTGGTTGGCCGGGGCTCTTCGCCTTCCCCATACAATCCGGTGCGCCCCATCTGGGGAGTACCGTGCGGGCCTGCCCCGGCAATACGATCACAGGATGATGAGGAAGGCTCTCTTCGGGGCTGCGGTGGGCGTCCTCGCGCTCGCCGGGTGTTCCGCGGCCGCCGCTCCTACGCCGACGCCGACGCACACTCCCATCCAGATCGGCGAGGATGCGGCGCTCATCGCGAAGCGCATCAAGGGCTGCGACGACATCCGTGCCGGGGACATCGCGCTAGGCGGACCGGCCTTGGGGTCGACTGCCACCTGCAGGATCGACGGGCACATGGTCAACATCAACTCGTGGACGGACCGGTCTTCGACGAACCTGGACCCGCTGCTCGCGTCCGACGCCCACGAGACGTATTATGCGCGCGGCGACGCGTGGACGGTCACACTCGGAGACGACCCGATGCTGCAGTACCAGCTCACCAATCAGGCGGACAAACTCGTGGCCAGCGCGTTCGACGGGCACACCGACTGGCCCACGGACGCTTCCGCGGAGCAGGACATCTCGAGAGCAGCCACAGCGTCACTCGGCGGAGCGGTCCACCATTTCGTTCCCTGACCGCTCTTCTATATGACACTGCAGGCCCGCGATATTGTCCCGGTCGGTCCGTTCTGCCAAGCTCGGGCCCATGAGTGAAAGCCAGTCGGGAAAGACGCCGCCGGGAGCGGGCTGGTATGACGACGGCAGCGGGAACAAGCGTTGGTGGGACGGACAGTCGTGGGGACCATACGAGCCGTCTGCAAGCTCGACGGAGACCCACGAACGCCCTCAGGCCAACGGTGCGGCGATCGCCGGCCTGGTGCTGGGCATCATCGCCCTGTTGCTGTCCTGGGTGCCGGGCGTCGGCGTCTTTGTCGCAGTGTTCGGGATCCTCTTCTCGGGCGTCGGCTTGTGGCTCGTGAAGCAACGTCAAAGCGGGCGGGGCATAGCCTCTGCGGGGATGGTCTTGTCCGTCGTAAGCGCCGTCATCTTCTTGCTGCTATTGCTGCTCACGGTGACGCGAAACGGTACTGCGTGACTAGGCCGCTGGCTCGGTGCTAGCCCCGATCCCGAGGGCCACCCCGAGCCGCGCGAGCATGCTCGTCGCCTCGTCCTGGCCGAGCGTCCCGTCGAGCTGCTCGAGCTTCACAGCGACGCCGATGTGTGTCTGGATCGATTGGGCGATCTCGCGTTCATTCTGCGGGGGTACGAAGTTGAGCTGTTGCGGCTTCTCGACTCCGACGTCGGTGCGGACCAGCGTCTTGAACTGCGGCGCCTCCAGCCGGTCGTACAGGCTCTCCGCGCGCGTGTACGCCCGTTCCTGCAACGCCAACCGCCGAGCCTTCCCGTCGATCACCTTCGCGTTGTTCGCGGCGGCCACCTGCGCCCGGTCGAAAGACAGGCTCTCCCGCTTCGCCCATGCACTGATCGTCGCCGGCGCGACTCCGAGCTCACGTGCGATCGCGTTACAGCCGAAACCACGGTCGAAGAGTTCGCGAGCCTGGTCGCCCTGCAGGAAAGCACCCATCAGTACCCCGGTTTCCGGTTGTTGGTGAGGACGTCAGCCCACGTCGCGTACGCCTGCGCGACCGCCTGCCATGTCGCGAATTCGGCCGCCAACGCCGCCCACGACCATCCCGTGTTCTGCACGGTGAGGGTGGGCTGTTGCACCTTGGTGATGTCCGCGACGAACTGACGCAGCTCGGCCCCGTACCGTTGCGCGATCCTGGATCGTTGCACCTGCCCGAACGAGTAGAAGCCCTCATCGAATCCGGCGTCGAAGGCCGCCGGGAATCGGAACAGCAGGGGTGTGCTGTCGGCGAGGATGCCGTTGAGGGCGGCCTCGTGGGCGGCGGTGCGGGCCTTGAGCGCGATCTGCTGCGTGTTCCCATACCGGGGCCCTGAGTGGGTTTCGATGGGGAGCGACTGCCCGAGGATTTGGTGCAGGGTCGACGCGGACGCTTGCGTGATCGTGCCGAGGTTCTGCACGGCGACCGCGGAACGATCGGTTGAGGAGATCGGTACCGACAGCGACGGCTGCCCCGGATGGATCAGCCACGCCTGCGACGACGCGAGAGTCGAGGGTGCTGAAGTGACGTCGATCGAGGCTGGCGGGACGTAGTTCGTGACCTTGATCTCACCGACACGCCAGTAGTTCGGCGGGTTGTTGAAGTGCTCCTGCACCTGCACGGTCGAGAAATCGGACGACGCGATCCCGCTGACTGTGTAGGTGGTCGCGCTGCCGCCGGCAGTGACACCGTTTACGGTGATCGAGGTGCCGTTGAAGTCGATACTGACGCCACTCGCCGCCGCCATGCTCGTGGAGTGAACGGCCGAGTCTGTTAGCTGCGAGTAGACACATATCGTGCCGTCGGCGGTCGTCGCAGATATGCGCAGAACGACCTGCCCGGCGGCATTCACAAACTGCACACCAGACTGCTGCGAGTCTGCGAGCGTTGCGTTCTGGATTGCGATCGAAGCGATGGACACGTGGTACGACGCGGGCGTTACCGACCGGCTGATGATGAAAGTTCCGGGTGCGCTTGCGTTGAACTGGAGTAGGCCGCCCGCGACGGCGAACTTGGTCGTATCGCCGGTCCAGTTGGAGAGGGATGCCCACAGCTCGTCCCAGAGGACCGCCCCAAGCCCTCCGTACGTCGCGATGAACTCGTACGACACCGGCACCCCATACGGGGCCAGGTAGTCGTACACGACCTGCGTGTCGAACCCGGGCGCCGGCTGAGTCAGTGTGGGGGTGGAGACACCGTTCACGATCCGGTTCAGCACCGCCGTCTTCATGACGTTCCCGGCCGGGACGGTGCACGTCACCTCCATCCGAGGAGGGGTGAAGGCGGCGTTCGCCACCACAGACACACCAGTCATACCGTCGCTCCGCTGCCAGGCTCAGTCGGTCTTGCCGAGGCTGTCGAGCTGGCGGGCCTGCTGTTCGAACTTGAGACCCTTGAGCTGCAGGTCGAACCAGTCGAGGCCGAGGGTGTCGAAGATCTCCGCCGGCGACGGCGTCTGGCTGATCCAGCGCATCTGCGACTTGGCGAGCTCAACCGCGGCTTGTGGGTCGTCGAATCCCACTCGCTCGCCGTTCTCGAGCTGCACCCGGTCGCCGCGCTGATCGATCACGTCGACCAGGCCGGCGACGAGTTCCCCCTTCACGAGAGCGTAGAAGTTTGGGTCGGAGAGCTGCTGGTGAGTGACGACACGGCCGCTGATGTCGGCGACCCTCGTGGGGAAGCCGAACGGGCTGAGGTGGTTGTAATCGAGTTCGGACATGATCAGATCTCCTTCAGCCAGTCAGCGGCGACGCCACCGGACTGGTTACGTAGGCGGGACTTGAGGGGCGCGATCAACGCTCGGACGATGTCGGTCGCAGGGACGAAGTCGTAACGCTTGCCGCGGATGGTGAACCACGACGCGCCCGGCAGCTGCGGGAACACCTGCGCCTTGAGTCCGTCGGCAGGATCCGTGTAGTTCGTCTGTTCGCTGGCGTACTGCGCGATCGCCCACACAGCCCGGTTGCGTTCGACGAGCATGTCGAGAGCCTTCTCGATGTGGGGAGCGGCCTGCTCGATCTCTGCCCTGACCTCGTCGAGGACGTCCTGCGTCGCGTTCTCAAGGTAGTTGGCGATGAGGTTGGCGTACTGCTCGTGCCGGAGTTCCTCGGCGCGCTGAGCGGCTTTCTTCTCGGCGGCCTCGCGGCGGATGCGCGCCCAGCCGGTGCGGCGCTTGGCGTCCTCCAACTGGTCGATGGTGATGGACTCGTCGCCGGCGCGGGCTGCGGCTTCCAGCTCTGCGGCGAGCTTGTCGGCTTCGAGGATCTGCTCGTCGGCCTCGGCGATGATCGACTGTGGGGTGACAGTGGTGGGGTTGTGCTTCGCGGTGCCCATGGTCACGCCTCGCTCGGGCCGAAGAGCTCGTCCAGCATTCGCTTGCGGTGCAGCTGGGCGCCGAGTTCGTCGTCGGTGTACGTGACCTGGGGGTCGGGGGCACCGAACAGCTGTGGATGCAGCGCGCGAGCCTCTTCCTCGGTGATCTCGACGAGACCGTGGTTCAGGTACGGGCGTCCGTTCTCGGAATACGCGGTCATGTACTTTTCGACGTGCTCTTCGGTGACAGAGTGCACCGCTCCGAGCTCGTTCTTGATGTACTTGGTCATTTGGTGCTCCTCGGGGTGGGCCGGTCGATGCCATCCGCGTCGATCAGCCAGAGGCGGCCTACACGGCGGGCGGGGATTCGGTTCTGGGAGCACAGCCGGCGGACGTACTGCTCGGTGCATCCGATCCGCATAGCTGCCTCCTTGGGTGTTAGCTCCAGCCTGGTGGGCGGCTCGATGGCTGGTTTCGGCAACGAAACAGCTGTGTCGTCTGCCGTCGTCTGGAGTTGGGCGGCCTCCGCGGTCGCCTGCACGAACTCGAGCAGCCGGCTGACCTCATGCCCGCTCTGCCTGTCGCGGCGGACCATCTGCGAGGCCTTCCCGGACACCCACGCCCACACCTCAGGTGGGGCCGCGATAGAGCCGTCAGACCGTACCCTGAACAATGTGCGGGGCACTGTCGCTCACCCCCGAGGCCTTCGAAATCGGGGGGCCTGAGGGTGAGACGCTTGCGCTATGGAACATTACAAACTGCCCGCAGAGGGCAAGACCCTGCACCTTCGCCGCCTCGGGAGGCGCATCAGCATCACTGGCACCGGACGAGATGCTTGGTGCGTAGATTCGGGAGGCGTCTGCGGGGAGCTGGTTCGATCCGACGGGCGCCTCGCCTATCGCGACCAATTCGGAGCGATCGTGGCTCCCGAGCGCATGATGCTCGCACACTGCATCTGATTGAGTGTCAGAGCGCAGCCTCACAGGCCTTGCAAACACTGGGCTCTGCGCGGCGTGTGAGCCGTGTGCGAGCGCTCGGCTAGCATCGAAGTCGTGGCAATCGGGGACCTGGCGACGTGGATGGGTGTCGGCGTGGCGATCCTCACCGGCGTGTCCGGGTGCGTTCTGGGCATCCTGGGCTATCGCCAAGCGGGACGTGCCACAGCGGTCGCCGAACGAGTCGCTGCGCGAGACGAAGAAGATTGGGTCGTGCAGTGGGCACCGCCCGAGTGGCGGGCAGAGCTGTCTGTGCTCGTGCTGTGGAACATGGGACCCAAGCCGGCTCTCAATGCGTCCGTGATGGTAACCGGTGGCGGCCTCCAAGTCGCGAGCCCCCAGTACCCCCAGGTGCAGGCGGGCAGCGATGTCACCTTGAAGCTCGAGGCGATTGAACGGCAACACGTCGAGCACGCAGCCAAATATCCGACGCCGCTCAATAACTTCGGTGGATACGATCCCGACAGCCGCTTCGGCCGATCGCTCCGCGTAACCGTTCGCTGGAGAACCGAGCTTGGGACGGCCCGGCAGCAGGAGTTCGAACTCGTCGCGACCTAGCCTTGCGCGTACGCGCGCGTAAGGGGCCGAATGTTCGCCGCCGGTCATGCTTCAGACTCTGGTGGGTTGGTGAGGATGTCGCGGAGTTCGTTCGCGAGGAGTGTGAGGGTGATCATGTGTCGGGTGCCGTCGTCGCCGACGAATTTGACGAGGAGGCGTCCGAGGAGGGCGCAGGTGGCGGAGAACAGAAGCACGAGTTCGTCGATTGGGTCGTCTTGGGCTTGCGCGTGGAGTTGCGCTTCGTGGAGGGCTTCGACGCTGTTGTCGTCGAGGGCTTCGAGGATGTTGGACCAGATGATGCGGGTTCGGGTCTCGTCGTTCGGGGTGCGGTCGGTCATGGGTTGTTCCCTTCGAGGGCTTCTTCGACTGCGTAGTGGAGGGCGATGTGTTCGAGGAGTTGTGGTCCGCCTTCGAGGTGGGTGACGAATCCGGCGGAGATGATGGCGAATGCGACTGCCAGGTCTTCGAGTTCGGCTGAGCCGTTGACGCGTGATCGAATGTGTTCGAGGAGTTGGGGCTCGGTGTCGCCGCCAAGGACGCGGCCGAGTAGGTCGCTTGCGATCTGCGCGGTCTGGATTTTGGTGTTCATGCGATCACCCACCGTCGTGCGGCTGCGCCCGTGGAGGAGACCCCGTTGCGGTCGAGTTCGCGGAGGATCGGGTCGCCGGTCACGGGGCGGGAGAGCTCTGCTCGGGCGGTTCGGACGCGCTGCGCGGTGCGGGTGCCGCCGCCGGCGCGGTAGTGGGCGAAGATTTCGTCGTCGGTGAGGGGGCCTCGTGCTGCGACGATCGCGAGGACCTTGACGCGGACTTCGTTGGCGTCTGGTGCTGTGATTCGGGCGGCGTCCCATGACGGTTCGGGGTCGTGGGAACGGACTCGCCGCTCGAGGTTCGGTGTGGCGGAGGCTTCGTGGGCGGCTGTCGCGCAGTCGGGACAGCCGCGTGGCGGCCAGGGGCTGCCTACGTGCTCCGCGCACAGCGCTACGGTGTCGATGTCGTTCGTGGTCATGATCTCTCCTGGTTCGGGTTTTCCACAGGCGACAAGTGAGATGCCTCGTCGAGCTGAGGTGTTCGTCCGGGTAGTTCCTGAGATGGCTCGTAGGTGGTTCCTTGGGGGTAAGCGAGACTTCCTGCTGAAGGAAAGGACGGCTTACCGGAGTGGGGTAAGCCGGGGTTACCTTCGAGGGGTAAGGCGCCCTTACCGAAGGTGAGTGCGTATTCAGCCCGTCTCCCGGCGCGTCCGCGCTCAAGACGTTCGATCGCACCGCTTGCCACGAGCCCCTGCAGCGCGACCTTCACGAGTTGGAAGGCTGATGCGCGCGCGGCGATGGCTCTGGCGTCGGCGGTCGTGCGGTCCGCAATGCGATGCCCGAGTCCGAAGGCTGACTCCTCGCGGGCGGCGAAGTAGCGGGGCGGCTGGTCCGAGTCGAGCGCGGTGAGCGCCATCCACAGCAGTAGCCGAGTCTCATTCGGCTTCAGACCGTGTGTGGCGGCATACACGAACGCCTTCCCGACCAGCTGCGCGCCCACCTAGCCGTCCTCGCCCTCAATGTCCTCGCCATCCTCGAGGGCAGGCACGAGAGCGAGCAGCGGCCGACGTGGGGGAGCGAGTTCCGCGCGGCGAACCGGATCCAGCAGGTCCGGGTCGAGGCGGGGGAAGATCGTCCACTGCAGCCCGTCTTCCTCGATGCTGACCGCCACGGGGCTGCCGTCGTCGTATCGCCAGAGCTGTCGTGCTGCCTCGCGTGTCGTACGCATCACACCGACCTCGCGGTCATGGGTGACGCCTGGAATGTGCTCGGCGAGGCCCTCGACCAGTAGACGTCGGGCAGCGTCCAGCGAGCCGACTAGCGGGTCGTTCTCGTCAAGGTCGTGGTCGACGATCAGCTGCTCGGTGACGCGCCCCAAGAGGTCCTCCACCCGCAGAGCGGTGTGCTTCAGCGTGTCGAGGGGGCTACTTGGCGTCATGGGTCACGTCCTCACCGAGGAGACGCAGTAGGGCCGGCACAGGCACGAGTACCCGACGCGAGAGCCGCAAGCTCGGGAGGCTGCCATCCCTCACGGCTGCGTATGTCTGGCGGAGCCCCATCCCTAGGATTTCGGCGGCTTCCGGGATGTCGATCGTCGCCCGGCCACGAATATCGTCGAGAGTCACTTGCTCACCGCCTTGAGCTGCCCGCGCTTGATAAGCACGGCGACGTCTTCGAGGACGTCTCGTTCGTCGAGACCAAGGCGCTTGGCTGTACGGCGAATGTCAGGCGTGCCGCGGGACATGAATTCCAAGATGCGTTCGCGCCTACGGATCATCTCTGCCGCACTTTGCGGCGTCGGGTCGGAGTGCGTGGTGGTCATATGCCCGCGACCTCCCTGAGCTGGTCGAGCAGGTCGGCATACACAGCCCGACGTTTTCCCTGAGGAACCCGCTCGCCGGACTCCCATCGCGCAACAGTCACGCGGTGGACGTCCATCTCGTCAGCCATGCGCGCTTGGCTCACTCCGGCAGCCCTTCGAATGGCACGAGCCATGTCCGGCGGCGGCAGCCTTCGAGCGGCTCTAACCTCCTCGGTCAACGTGTTCATCAACATCTCCTTGATACATCTTGACTTCAGGCGCTCATGCGACTGTGACCCAACAGTGACATGCAATGCGGCGCAAATGTGGCCAAATGTAGCAATCGGTGTATCGCGTTGCGACACCTAATGAGACGCACGCCTGACACGAGATGTTGCGTAACTGTGACGCTCTCGGCTACAGTCGGCAGTGTGGAATACGACCTCATCCCGACTGTGGGCAGCGAAGGCTGGCATCTTGCGCAAGGCGGCGACTTGCCATGCAGGGTCTGGTTCCGTCTCGGGCGCGGTCGCGACGGCCAATGGATCTGCACCGAAGTGAAGATCGATTCGAAGCATCCGATCACCTCGACCATGCTTCGGAAGATCCCAATGTCGGAGATCGTTGATCGACTCCTCAACCAGCAGCTCGATTACATGGATCGAGGCGGTCCGCTCGACCTCGCGACGGGGCTACGGGAGTGGTACGACGGTCCAATATCCGGATTCACTGCCGAAGAGCTTGCGGCCGGGGGGGCGACCGCGCACCTGTCGAAGGACGAGGTGCGCTCGCTCTATCTGGAGAACAGTGTCCGGACGTCGTCGGAACCCAGACCCCAGCGTGGAGGGACGGGCCCGACAGCGACGGAACTGGAGCGGTTTGCCTCCGCCTATAAGCGAGCCCTCCAGACGGACCGCCGGCACTCGATAGCGAAGACGCTTGTCACTCTTCGCAAAGAGCACGGACTAGTGGTTTCGCGTGCGACCGCTAACCGATGGCGCGAGGAATGCCGAAGGCAAGGCCTCCTAGACCCCAAATAAAAAGAGCCCCCGACCTGTTCGCGCAGGCCGAGGGCATCGTCCGAATCACATGAAAGGGAGAACGGACATGTCAATTATCGCAATCAACCACACCATCGAGGAATGCGTCGAGCCTGCGTGCATCCACTCGGCTCACGAGGTCGACCGGGGCGACGCGGAAGACCAGGCATTCCACGAGACGGCGGCCATTGAGGCCGGCGAGGTCGCGTACGAGGGCCGGAAGGCCTACAGGGTCCGCGTGACCCGTTTCGACAACGAAGACCAGTGGTACGTCGACGCCGAGGTCCGCAACGCTCTCAGCGCCGCGGACGCGCTCGCTCTTGCTGACGCGATCCGGTTGCAGGCCGGCGTCGCAAACTCGCTCACTGAGGAGATGAGCCGATGAGCGCGACGGCGCGTGGGCTGAAGCTGAAGCTGAAGCCTGAAGCGGTCCACGAGTTGCACCATCTCGCGGGAACAGCCAGCAAGGTCGACCTCGCCACGACGATTGGCGCAGACCCCGCAGAGTTCGCGATGGTTGCCACGGGCCGTACCAGTCCATCGCTCGCGCTTGTGGCGCGCATAATCGTGGCCTTCCCGCAGATGTCGCTCTCGTCGCTCTGTCTGGAGGCCTGATGGACGAGATCGAGGATGCTGTCCGCCTCTACTCGGTGCGCACCGTCGCTGAACGCCTCGAGATGTCAATGGTCTGGGTCTACGCCCAGATCAATTCAGGCGCCCTCCGCTCTGTCGAGCTGGGCTCAACTCGCGCGAAGACCCGGGTCCGCGCCGATGACCTGCAGGCGTTCATCGACGCGCGCACGTTCCGCCGTGGTCCCCGATCCGACGAGGAGGTGATCGGCGATGAGCGATGAGCGCCTCCCCTGCCCTGTGGTCTCCTGGTGTACGGGACATCCGCAGTCAGACATCGATCGTATGGCGTGGGACGACATCATTCACGAGGGCGAGCCCGAGACCTTGCTCGAGCTCGCCGGCAACCGCGAAGATCTGGTGATCGAGCGACAGGCCACCACGAAAACTGGGCGCCAGTTCTACTTCATCTACGGAGACGTGGCGCTCGAGGCCGAGGTCCACGACCTGGAGACGCTGGCGGCGAGTCTTGAACTCGCCGCCAAGCGGCTCCGCGACGTCGCCCGGAGTGCCCAAGGCGGCAACGACAGGAGGGTCCACTAATGAGCGGAGACATCTACAGGCGCTGCGGTTGCCGCGACGCGGCCGGAAAGCCGTACCCGGCTCTTCCCGACCGTCCGAGCCCGCAGGCGAAGGCAAAGGCTTGCCCGAAACTGCTTAGCGACCCGAAACACGGATCGTACGGCTACGCCATCTCCGGCGGTGTGGACCCCGTCACCGGGAAGCGCCGACAGCCGCGCAAGATGGGATTCAGGACGAAGGCGGAAGCGCAGAAGGAACGCGCCGCCGCACTGACAGAGGTCACCTCCGGCCGGTGGAAGGGTCACCAGACCGTCAACGTCGCCGAGTACCTGAATTCGTGGCTGGACCGCGTCAGCAGCAAGCTGAGGCCCTCCACGGTGAACATGTACCGCAGGTACGTGCGCGACGACATCGTGCCCGCTCTCGGCCGTGTGCGGCTCGCCGAGCTGCGGCGGCCGCAGGTGGACAAGTTCATCCGCGACCTCGAGAAGGCCGGCCGCGGGGCGACGACGATCCGTCGTATCCACGCCACCCTGTCGAGCGCACTCAGCACCGCGGAAACCCTCGACCTGGTCGACTACAACGCCGCATCCAAGGTGGCGTTGCCGTCAGCGCGGAAGATAAAGATCGCCGTGTGGGAGCCGTCCGTCGCCAACGTCTTCCTGCAGAAGGCGGCAGAGTACCGCCTGGGGCCCCTGTTCGAGCTCGCGGTGCACAGCGGGCTAAGGCGCGGCGAGATCTGCGGACTTCGCTGGTCAGACGTCGACCTGGACCGTCGCGAGCTCGCCGTGCGGGTACAGCTCACGCAGCTGTCGAGCGGAACACTGGAGGGGCCGATCAAAACTGACGAAGGGCAGGACCGTGTTGTCTCTCTCGGTGACGAGGCGGTCGAAGCGCTGATGGTGTGGAAGCTGCGTCAGGACATGGAGCGCGATGCGCTCGGCCGTGCTTACGTCGAGTCGGGGCGGGTGTTCACGTACGAGACGGGCCAGCAACTGCTCCCGCAGTACGTGACCCGGACGTTCCTCTCGATCGCGGAGGCGGCGGGGGTGCCGCGGATTCGCTTCCACGATCTGCGGCACCTGCACGCGTCGCTGCTGATCGCGGCCGGCGTGCCGCTCGCAGTCATCAGCAAGCGCCTCGGTCACACGACGATCTCCGTGACGTCGGACCTATACGGGCACCTGCTGCGCGACGCAAACCGTCAGGCCGCGGAGGCGGTGTCTGCACTGCTCGCGAACCCTTCTGCACACATCGCGCTCGCACAACGGTCGTGACCCGGTCGCTGGAGTGAAACGAAAAGCCCCGCTGATTCGGCTAAATGCCTGTTCAGCGGGGCTTCTCTACTGTCTCAACCAGTGTGCGCCACGAGGGATTCGAACCCCCAACCTTCTGATCCGTAGTCAGATGCTCTATCCGTTGAGCTAGTGGCGCATGATCCGCACGGACCGGGTTAGAGCCTGTCTCTTATACACATCTGACGCTGCCGACGACGGA
>NZ_JBNDHX010000082.1:0-17811 GCF_056755275.1 Leifsonia sp. HAY1-4F | reverse complement strand
CAATGAAGAAGAGACACGGCCTAGCGGCCGCGGCAGTCGGCATCACCATCGCCCTGGCGGCGGCCGGCTGCACCACGACGAGCACCTCGGCCTCGTCTACAACGGACACCATCCGGACCACCATCGACATCCCTGCGACGTTCGATCCGTCGCTGACCACGTCGCTGCCGGACTTCCTTCTCGCCCGGACGTCGTACGACACACTGGTGCGGCGCGACAAGGGGGGTCTGGTCCCGGGCCTCGCGACGAAGTGGACGTCCACGCCGACGAAGGCCACCTTCACCATCCGGTCGGGAGCCACCTGTTCGGACGGCACGAAGATCACCCCGACCGTCGTCAAGAACTCGCTCGAGTACTTCGCTCGACCGAACAGCGGTTCGACGCAAGTCGCCTACACCTTCGGTCCGGGCAACACTCCTACGGTCACCGCCGACGACTCCGCAGGCACGGTGACCGTCCAGCTCACGAACCCGTGGCCCTACCTGGTCGACGCCATGTCCGTCGCAAGCAGCGGCATCGTCTGCCCCGCCGGTCTGGCCGACCCGACCGGGCTCGGCAAGGGGACGGTGAAGGGCAGCGAGTCCGGGCCCTACACGCTGAAGTCCTTCGAGCCGGGCGTCCGCTACGAGTACAGCCTGCGGCCCGACTACAAGAGCTGGCCGGATTGGTCCACCAAGATCTCGGGCAAGCCGGCGAAGGACCTCGTGTACACCGTCTCGCCCGACTCCACCGCCACAGCGAATCTCATCCTGGGCGGCCAGCTCGACATCGGGAAGATCCAGGCCACGACGATGGACCGCTTCCAGGGCCAGGCGGGCTACGCGGTCACCGTGAACCACTTCTCCGACAGCTACCTCGTGTTCAACGAGCGCAGCGGCGGCCCGTTCACCGACGAAGCCACACGTAAGGGCGTCATGGAGGCCATCGACCGCGCGATGTTCGGGAAGGTGACCTCGCAGAAGACCGGCGCAGTGCTCACCTCGCTCGCCGCACCGGACACGACCTGCGTGCCGGGTTCGCACATCGACATCCCCGAGCAGGATGTCGCCGCGGCGAAGACCGCGCTGACGGGCAAGACGATCCGTCTGGTCGCTCCGACGATCGTCGGTCCCGCCGGCGCCGGCAACGAGTACGCTGCCGAGGCGCTGCGCGCAGCGGGCGCCACCGTCCAGCTCACGAACACGGACGTCGGCACCTGGATCACCACCGTCGCGACCAAGCCCGGCGACTGGGATCTCACCGTCTTCGCCGACCTCAACTTCATCGGATCCCTGGCCAGCCCTCTGCTCAACCTCACCGGGCCGACCCTGGACGCCGGCGGGACCAACTACGGCGCCGTGAACAACTCGAGCGCGGACCAGGCCTTCGCGAAGGCGAACGCCGAGGCCGACGCGTCGAAGCGCTGCACCGCCCTCGACGACGCCGTCCAGTCGCTCGTCAGCCGGTCCGACACCCTGCCGCTGCTCAACGATGCGTTCATCTACGCGTCTCGCCCGGGCTTCACCGTCCAAATGGTCGGCGGCGCCCTGGATGACCCCATCTTCCGCATCGCGAACTGACCCACCCGCCCGAGGAGACAACGTGATCCCGTCCTACATCTCAGCGACCGAGCTCGCTCGCACCATCCGAGCCGGGGAGGTCTCGGCCGTCGAGGTCGCCGAGCACTACCTCGGCCGGCTGGAAGCGGCCAACCCGGCCGTCAACGCCATCGTGTGGATCGACCAGGAGGATGTCCTGCGACGAGCGCGCGAATCCGACGAGCGACTCCGCCGCGGTGACGAGTCGCGGCCGTTCGAAGGCGTCCCGATGCCCATCAAGGACCTGGTGGGCGTGCAGGGGCAGCCGCTTACGTACTCGTCGCTCTCGGTGGCCGAGCGGCCGGCGGAGGCGAACGAGATCACGGTCGACCTGCTCGAGACCGCGGGCTTCGTCCTCTTCGGGCGTTCAAACAGCCCCGAGTTCGGTGCGCTGACGGCGACGGAGAACGCGCGCCACGGCAAGACTCGGAACCCCTGGGACCTCGACTACACGTCGGGCGGCTCGTCAGGCGGCGCATCGGCGGCGGTCGCGGCGGACATCGTCCCGATCGCGAACGCCTCCGACGGCGGCGGATCCATCCGCGTCCCGGCGGCGGCCACCGGGCTGGTCGGCCTCAAGCCGAGCCGGGGCCGCATCCCGAACGACATCCGGGCCTGGGAGCACTCGACCACCGAGGGGGCCATCACGCGGACCATCGAGGACACCGCCGGCGTCCTCGACGCGATCGCCCGGATCGACCCGCTCGGCTGGTACTCGGCCCCCGCGCCCGAGCGCCCCTACCTGGAGGAGATCCGCACCGCCGGTCCGCGCCTCCGGGTCGGCCTGCTGCTCGACGCGCCGACCGGGGTGGAGGTGGACCCGGAGAACAAGGAGGCGGCCGAGGTCGCCGCCCGCGCGCTCGAGTCCCTCGGTCACCGGGTGGAGCCGGTGCGGCCGTTCCTGTTCACCGAGCGGGCCCTCCGCGGCTTCGCCGACCTGATCATCAGCGCGTCGACCTGGGCGTCGCCGATCGAGGACCCGGACAAGCTCGAGCCGTACATCCGCTACCGCTACGACCGGGCCACGGCGTTCCACGCGGGCGAGTACGCCGAGCTGGCGGCACTCCTGCAGTGGGAGACCCGCCAGGTGGCGGCGCAGTGGGGACGTGACTTCGACGTGCTCCTGACGCCGACGACTGCCGTACCGACCCCGCGCGTCGGCTCCGTCTACGACGAGGCGAACACCGACCCGTCCGGGCCGCGCCTCACCGAGTTCCGCACCATCTCGTTCACGGCGTTCTGCAACATCGCGGGCCTCCCGGCGATCTCCCTCCCCGTGCACACGGGTGCGAATGGGATGCCGCTCGGCGCGCAGCTCGTCGGCGGCCCCTTCGACGAGGCCACCCTGCTGCGGGTCGGAGCGGAGCTCGAGACCGTCTTCGACTGGCAGCACCACCAGGCGCCATTCGTCGTGGCCGAGGCGCACTGATGTCCGGTGTCCCTCTCGCGGTCGTGGCCGACGCCGCAGGCGTCCGGCCGCGGCTGCGGCTCGCCCGCAGCACCTGGGCCGGCTTCGCCCTGCGGCGACTCGGCGGGCTGGTGCTGTCGCTCGGCCTGCTGGTCGTGATGACGTTCCTGATCGTGCCGCTGATCCCCGGCGATCCCGCCGCCGCGATCCTCGGCCCGAACGCGAACGCCGGCGCGCTCGCCGCCCTGCGGGAGCGGCTGCACCTGAACGAGCCGTTGCCTGTCCAGTTCTTGGACTACCTCCATGGGCTGTTCACCTTCGATCTGGGGCAGAGTTTCCGCTACAACACCCCGGTGACGACCACGATCGCGACCAAGCTCCCCTACACCGCCACGACCGCCCTGGGGGCGATCGTGCTCGTCGTCATCATCGCGATCCCGGTGGGCATGACGATCGGCGTCCTGACCCGGGGCGGGCGGCGGCCGTGGCTCGCCGTCGGGTTCGGGACGGTCGCCGGCTTCCTGGCGTCGTTCCCCGCCTACGTCGCCGGGACGCTGCTCGTGGTGGTGTTCGCGATCTGGCTGAAGGTCCTCCCGCCGGGAGGGGCGGCCTCGCAGAGCGCGTACATCCTGCCCATCATCGCGCTGGCTCTCGGCCCGACCTTCGCCGTCGCCCGGGTCGTGGTGCAGGAGACCTACGCCGTGCTCCAGCAGGACTACATGCGCACAGCCCGCGGGCATCGCCTCCGCGCGGCACAGCTGTACATCCGCCACGCGCTGCCGAACCTCCTGGCGAGCACGCTGACCCTGACCGGCCTGATTCTGGCGAGCCTCCTCGGGGGCGCGATCGTGATCGAGACGGTGTTCAACCTGCCCGGCCTCGGCCTCGAGGTCGTGCAGGCCATCATCTACCGGGACTTCCCCGTGATCCAGGGCATCGTGCTGACCGTCGGAGCCCTCGCCATCTTCATCAACCTGCTCATCGACATCGTCCTCGGGCTGATAGACCCGCGCACACTGGGAGGACCCGCGCATGTCTGAACGCAGAACCCGCCGCCGCCTCCCGGTCGCCCTCATCGCGGGGATCGCGATGCTGGCCGCGCTCATCCTGATCGCCATCCTCGCTTCGCCGCTGCTGGGCCACGCCGCCACGACGGTAACCTCCGACACACGCGCTGCTCCCTCGCCGCAGCACTGGCTCGGGACCGACGACCTCGGCCGCGACGTGTTCGCCCGCACCCTCGTGGCGACCCGGCTGACGTTGCTGATGTCGGCGGCCGCAACCGTGGGCTCGGTCCTGTTCGGCGTGCTGATCGGCGGCCTGGTGTGGGTGGGGAGCCGGACCCTCCGCGAGTGGGTGCTCCGCATCATCGACTCGACGGTCGCGTTCCCCTCCCTTATCCTCGCGCTGGTGATCGCCGCGGTCCTCGGGGCGGGGACCGTGCCGGCGATCATCGCGATCGCCATCGCGGGCGTCCCGAGCTTCGCCCGCATCACCTCGAACATGACCGCCGGCGTGGCCTCGCGGGACTTCGTGGGCACGGCCCGGCTCCTGGGTGTGCCGCGGTTCAGCCTGTTCAGCAGGCACCTCCTCCCCAACATCTCCGGACCCCTGCTGGTGGTCGTCGCGTCCAGCTTCGCGCTAACGCTGCTCGACATCTCGAGCCTGTCGTTCGTGGGACTGGGCGTGCAGAGTCCCGAGTTCGACTGGGGCCGTCTGCTGAATGAGGGCCTCCCCGCGATCTACTCGCAGCCGATGCAAGTCGTCGGCCCTTCGGTGATGCTCGTGTTCGCGGGCGTGGCCGCCATGCTGACCGGCGACGGCCTCGCCGTCTGGCTCGACCCGCGGAGCGGCCGCCGTCCGGCGGCCCGCGTCGCGCGGACCACCGGACGCGGCGTCTCGACCGCGCCCGGCGCCCTCGTGGAGGTGCGCGACCTCACGGTGCGCGCGCCGAGCGGGAAGACCCTTGTCGACGGCGTCTCATTCGAGATCGGCCGCGGCGAGATCCTGGGCCTGGTGGGCGAGTCGGGTTCGGGCAAGTCGATGACGGCGATGGCCCTCGCCCGCCTCCAGGCCGACGGAGTGGCCGTGGATGCGGGAGTCCTGCGGCTCGGCGAACTCGACCTGCTGACCACCCGTCAGCGCGGCCGGCTCGCGCGCGAGATCGGCCTGGTCTACCAGGACCCCGGCTCGACCTTCAATCCGGCTCTCCGGATGGGCGCGCAGCTCGCCGAGGTCGCCCGCGTGCACCTCGGGTTCTCGCGCCGAAAGTCGCGGGAGACGCTGCTCGGCGGACTGACCGCGATGCGCATCCGTGACCCGCAGACCGTCATGGGCCAGCATCCCTTCCAGCTCTCCGGCGGCATGCTGCAGCGCGCCACGATCGCCTCCTCCCTGGTGACCGACCCGAAGCTGCTCATCGCCGACGAGCCGACCACGGCCCTCGACGTCACGGTGCAGGCGGAGGTGCTGCGCGCGCTGCGCCGGCTCAACCGCGACCAGGGCACCGCCGTCCTCTTCATCTCGCACGACATCGGCGTGGTGGAGGCGCTCTGCGACCGGGTGCTGGTGATGCGCGACGGTGAGATCGTGGAGCGGCTGACCGCCGAGGACCTCCGCCGCCGGGACGTGCAGCACCCCTACACGCGCGCGCTCCTCGCCGCCACTCCCATGCTCACGACCACACCCCGACCCCTGAAGGAGAGCGACCGTGTCTGACGCGCCGCTGCTGAGCACCACCGGACTCGACGTCGACCTGGGCCACGGATTCGGCACCGCCCGGGTACTGTCCGGGATCGACGTCGCCGTGCAGCGCGGGAGCGCCGTCGGCGTCGTCGGGGAGTCCGGGTCAGGGAAGTCCACACTCGCCAAGACGATCGTGGGGATCCACCGCCCGGCAGCGGGTTCGATCGTCTTCGACGGGACGGAGCTGACCGGCGCCTCGCGGCGCTCGCTCCAGGCGCTGCGCCGGCGGCTGCAGTACATCCCGCAGGACCCGTTCTCGTCGCTGGACCCCCGCCGCACGATCGGCCAGACGCTCGCCGAGGCGATCGACCCGGTCTTCGCCCGGCTTCGGCAGCACCGCGCCCGGATCGACGAGGCGCTGGAAGCGGTCGCCCTCGGCGCCGACGCGGTGGACCGCTACCCGCACGAGTTCTCGGGCGGCCAGCGGCAGCGGATCGCGATCGCCCGCGCGCTGGTCGTGAATCCGGAAGTGATCATCGCCGACGAGATCACGTCCGCACTGGACGTCTCGACGCAGGCGGAGATCCTGAAGCTCCTGGCGCGACTGCGCCGCGAGCTCGGCCTCACGATGCTGTTCATCTCGCACAACCTGGCGGTCGTGGAGGAGCTGTGCGACCAGGTGGTCGTCCTGCTGCACGGCGAGGTCGTCGAACGGGGCGCGACCGCGGACCTGTTCGCGGACCCGCGCGAGCCGTACACGCGGAAGCTCCTCGAATCCGTTCCCGGCGGTCCCGCCTTCGACATCACGGCGCCCCTGGTCACCGCGGCGGTCAGCGCTGTCGCCGTGCGCGAGGCCCGCGCTCGGAGGTAGCCCGCAGCCTCGATCCGGCTCAGGGCACGCTCTTCTGCCCGCTCTCGGCGGCGAAGCGCGCACGCAGCTCGGCCTTGCGCACCTTGCCGGTCGCGGTCCGCGGGAGCGACTCCACGACGATCACGCGCTTGGGGTGCTTGTACCGCGCGAGCCGTCCATCGAGATGCGCACGCACGTCGTCCAGCTCGATGCTCGCGCCCGCGCTCAGCGTGACCACGGCCCAGGGCACCTCCCCCCATCGTTCGTCCGGGACGCCGATCACTGCCGCGCCCGTGACGCCCTCGAGGTCGTTGAGGAGGTCCTCCACCTCCGCCGGGTAGATGTTCTCGCCGCCGGAGATGATCATGTCCTTCAGCCGGTCCGAGATGAAGAGGTATCCGTCGTCGTCGAACGAGCCGAGATCACCGGACCGGAACCAGCCGTCCTCGGTGAACGCGGCCGCGGTCGCGTCGGGAAGGCCGTGGTAGCCGGCGAACACATTGGGGCCGCTGACCTGGATCTCTCCGATGGCGTTCGGGCCCACGGGGGTGCCGCGCTCATCCGCGACGCGGACATCGGTGAAGAAATGCGCGACGCCGACGCTCCCCTGCTTCGTGCGCGTCATGCGAGGGTCGAGGGCGGTCGCACCCGGGCTCGTCTCGGTCATGCCGTAGCCCTGGGAGAAGTGCAGGCCGCGCTTCTCGTAGGCGTTGAGGATACGGGTCGGGACCGGGGAGCCGCCGCAGGTCAGAGTGTGCAGGCTGGTGAGGTCCGTCGCGCCCCAGTCCGGATGGTCGGCGAGCAGCTGGAACGTGGTGGGCACGCCGCTCAGCATCGTGACGCGATGGCGCTCGATCAGCCCGAGCACCCGCCCGGGGTCGAAGGAGCGCTCCAGCACGAGGGTGCCGCCCTTCAGCAGCACCGGCAGGGCGCCCATCCCGAGCGACGCCACGTGGAACAGCGGCGAGATCATGAGGGCGACCTCGGAGGAGGCCACGTCGTAGTCGACCAGCGTGTTGATGGCGACCCAGGTGAGGTTGGCGTGCGTGAGCACGGCGCCCTTCGCCTTGCCGGTCGTTCCGGAGGTGTAGACGATCGCCGCCGGGGCGTCCGGGGCGATGTCGAGTTCGTGCACCTCGGGGTCGATGAGCCGGACGAGGACGGCGAGCCCGGGGTCGTCGATCTCGCCGGCATCGGTCACCAGCGTCGGCGGGGCGGCTTCGCCGAGGAGCTCGATGCGCTCGGCGAACTCCGGCTCGTGGATGAGCAGCACAGCGCCGGAGTCGTGCAGCACATGGGCGATCTCTGGCGGAGCGAGCCGCGTATTCACCGGGACGAACACGGCCCCGATGCGCACGGCGCCGAAGAGCACCTGCAGGAATTCCGGGCAGTTCTCGCCGAGGAACGCCACGCGATCGCCGGCACCGATCCCGCGGTGCCGCAGCAGCGTCGCGACCCGGTCGACGGAGTCCGCCAGCCCGGCGTACGTGATGGACCGACCGGGACCGAACACGATGGCGTCCTTGGCGGGCGACTTCAATCGTCGCTTGTCCATCCAGGATGCGAGTCCGTTGATGTTCATCGACCTCTCCTCTGAGGAACGAACGGCGGTGACGCGCTACGCGTAGAAGCGGTACAGACCCCGCGCGACCACGGCCGGCTTCGCGCCGCCCTCGATCTGGATCGTCTGGTCGACGACGAACTGGTAGCCGCCCGGGATCTCGGTCACCTCGGCGATGACGGCGTTCATACGCACGAGTGCGCCGACCTTCACCGGCGAGATGAAGCGGACCTTGTCCAAACCATAGTTGACCTTGGTGGTCACGCCCTCCAGCTCGAACAGCTCCGTCCAGAACTTGGTGGCGAGGGAGAGCGAGAGGAAGCCGTGCGCGATCGCGCCGCCGAACGGCCCGTCCGCTGCGCGCTCGGGGTCGACATGAATCCACTGGTGGTCGTCGACCGCGACGGCGAAGAGGTTCACGCGGTCCTGCGTCACCTCGAGCCAGTCGCTCCAGCCCAGGTCGGTGCCGGCGAGGGCGGGGGCTTCGGCGTAGGAGGCGGTGGTCGTCATCGATGTGCCTTTCGTGAGGTGCGTGCCGGGTCAGGCGAGGCCGAGGAGCCGCGCGGCGTTGGCCTTGAGGATGCCGGGGAGGACCTCCGGCCTGAAGAGGGTGGCTCCCTCGGCGTCCCGGCGCCAGCGGTCCGGCGCCAGGAGCGGGAAGTCGGAGCCGAACAGGACGCGGTCCTTGAGCAGGGTGTTGGCGTAGCGCACGAGCTCGGCCGGGAAGTACTTCGGGCTCCAGCCGGAGAGGTCGATCCAGGTGTTGTGCTTGTGCGTGGCGACCGCGAGCGCCTCGTCCTGCCACGGCACCGAGGGATGCGCCATGACGATCTGGAGCGCCGGGAAGTCGGCGGCCACACCGTCGAGCAGCATCGGGTTCGAGAAGCCGAGCCGCAGCCCGCGCCCGCCCGGCAGCCCCGCGCCGATACCGGTCTGCCCGGTGTGGAAGAGCGCCACGACGCCGGCCTCCTGCAGCACAGCATAGAGCGGGTAGTAGCGCTCGTCCGAGGGATCGAAGCCCTGGACAGTCGGGTGGAACTTGAAGCCGCGCACCCCGCTCTCGTCGAGCAGTCGCCGGATGCGGTCCTCCGCGTCCGGCCGACGCGGGTCGACCGACCCGAACGGGACGAGCACGTCGTTGTTCCGGGCGGCCCCCTCGGCGATCTCGGCGCTCGACAGCGCGGGATGCCCGAGCTCGGTGAGCGCATCGACACTGAAGACCACGGCGGCCGTGCTGCGCTCACGGTAGTACGCAGCCACCGAGTCCAGGTCGGGACGCGGGGTGCCCGCGCGGAAGTACCGGGAGGCGGCTTCAGCGAGGTCCTCCGGGAGGGACGCGTGACCGTGATCGTCCACCTCGATGTGGACGTGGACATCGATCGCCTCGAGGACGTCGAGGTCGATAGCGGGTTCGTAGCGGGTCATGGATGGCTCAGGCGGTAGGACGCGGACGCTGCAACTCGTCGGGCAGCGGCGGGAACGTCTCACCCACCGTCTGCTGGTGGGCCCCGATGAGCTCGGGGAACGTCGCCGCGAGGTCGGCGGCGCTCCACCCTCCGCCGTGATACTCGGTGACCACCGGCTCCGGATGCGACCAGAGCTGAATGCGGTCCCCGCCGATGCCGATCGCCTGTCCGCTCACACCGGCGGCGTCGTCGGACGCCAGGTAGGCGATCAGGCCGGCGACGTCCTGCGACGCCCCGAAGCCGAGGTCGTGGCGGAAGAACGCGGGCATCGGCTCGCCGTTCGCCTCGGCCTCGACCGCGGCGGCGAAGTAGGGAACGGTCGCGGTCATCGCGGTGGCCGCGACGGGGATGACCGCGTTCGTCGTGATGCCGGCCTTCCTCAGCTCCAGCGCCCAGGTGCGGACCATGCCGACGATCCCCGCCTTGGCCGCCGCGTAGTTGGTCTGGCCGAAGTTGCCGCGCTGCCCCGTCGGCGACCCGATGCAGATGATGCGGCCGGGCACATCGTTCTCGCGCATGTACCGGGCGGCCTCCCGGACGCACGTGAAGGTGCCCCGCAGGTGCACGTCGATGACGAGGTCGAAGTCCTGGTCGCTCATCTTCCAGAGCACCGTGTCGCGCAGCACGCCGGCGTTCGTGACGAGGATGTCGAGGCGGCCGAAACGCTCGATCGCCGTGCGCACGAGTTCCTCGGCGGTCTCCGTGGGCCCGACGGGGGCGACGACCGCCGCCGCCTTACCGCCGAGCCGCTCGATGCTCGCCACCGCGTCGGCCGCGGTCTGCTCGTCGACGTCGTTGATCACGACGGCGGCTCCCTGGCGGGCCAGCTCCTGGGCGTAGGCGAGGCCGAGGCCGCGGCCGGATCCGGTGACGATGGCGACTTTGCCGTCGAGGCTCATTGCTGGCTCCATTCGTTGAGCGGTCATGAACATAGCAACACACAATAATTGAGTTTGTCAATAAGTTAATCCGTCCATGAATTCACCTATCCTGGAGGGCATGGCCGATTTCACGGACACCACGCTCGCCGACGACCTGAGCTTCCTGCTGGCGCGTGCGAGCGCCCTGTCGGTCTCCGCCGCGAACACCGCGCTGGCGCCCCTCGGCCTGCGAGCCCGCTCCTACTCGGTGCTCACCCTCGTCGCCGAGGGCGCTACCCCGACCCAGCGCGAGCTGGCCGACTTCCTCCGCCTGGATCCGAGCCAGGTGGTCGCGATCGTCGACGATCTGGAACAGCGCCGGCTGGTTGAGCGCGCCCCCGACCCTGCGGACCGGCGCGCCAAGATCGTCGTCTGCACGCCGGAGGGGGCGGCCGTCCAGTCGAGGGCCGCCGAGGCCGCCCGCGAGGCCGAGCGGGCCACCCATTCGACGCTCGCCGACGACGACCGGCCACAGGTCCTCGAACTGCTGCGGGGGCTCGCCTTCCCTGCGGAGCGCGACGCGGTGCCCCGGCGCTGATCCCTCCGAGCGGGTCGCCTCACACCCGCTCGAACACCGAGCGATCAGGCGAAGCCCTTTGCCGTGGAGAGCGCCGGCCACGTGTCGGGGCAGTGCCCAGCGACGAGGAGGGCTCCTTCATCCGCTGCCAGTGCGACCAGACGATCGTGCGACTGGCGGACGAGCGGCGCGTCCGCCGTCCGTGCGTACGTTCCGACGACCCGGTCGCTTTCGATGCCCCTTTGGAGGTCGATGGCGTCCATTGCAAAAATCCATGTCCCCGTCTCCGCCATCCTTACACGGTATGACATGTGTCCCGGCGTATGCCCGGGCGTCGAGAGAGCATCGATTCCGGGAGCGATGACGCCGTCGCCATCGAGTATGCGCCATCTGATCGCCGGATTCTCGTAGTCCTCCCGAAGGTACGCGTCATGTCGAGTCGCCGTGGTCATCGCAAAGTCCAGCTCCCGACGCTGGATACAGACCTCGACACCCGCGTCGGCCAGGTGCCGCAGACCGCCGGAGTGGTCGAAATGCAGGTGCGATACCGCGGCGAGGGCGAGGTCGGCCGGTGCGAGTCCGTGGGCGGCGAGCGCGTCGATGAGAGGATCGCCATCCGTGAGGAATTCCGGCAGACCGGCCGGAGCGTAGAGCTCACGGTCAGGTTCCGGGCCACGGAATCGCCGCGCGTCCGTGCCGGTGTCCAGAAGCACCCACCCGATCGCGGTGCGAACGAGGATCGCGCACACGGGCTCGAGCAGGATTCGATCGCTGCCGCCGTCTAGCGAGATCGATTCCGGGATCTGATCCCACGCCAACGTCAGGCAGATGAGGCGCTCGCAGGCGGGGGCCGCGAGCGGAGACTCCGTGCGGACCTGATTCATGACGACCCTTCCGTGGACACGCTTCGCTGATTCAGCGGTTGTCGCGTAAACATACACCGATTGTTTTAAGGGTGCGACAATGACGTGGAAGTCTGCGCGCCGCTCAGCCGAGCGGATGCGGCGTCAGCGAGGCGTGGCGGAAGCGATCAGCATGTCGAGACCCAACTCGAAGGCGCGCGTGGCGACAGGGTCGGCGGGGTCCTCATCGGCGAGTGTCTCGAACGCTGCAGCGAAGCGGGGAAACGATTGCTCCTGCCCAGTCGGGTCAAAGACGACGGTGGGGCCGGACATGTCGAGAACACTGCCCAGGATGAACGACTCGAATGCCGTGAGGAGCGGCAAGACATCACGAGGGGACCACCCGGCCGCCTCGGCCGCGACGACGAAGTCTTCGTACTCGGCCAGCAAGACCGGCGCCGATATCCGCTCGGTCATGAGCAGTGGCACGGCACGCGCGTGTCTGACGAACGCTTGTCGGTAGGACCTGGCCCACGCCCTGAGCGCATCCTCCCAGGGAAGTTCACGCAACGGTCTCGAGTCGATATTCGCCGACACCAGGGCTCGCAGATCTTCGACCATCGCAGCTCGATTCGGCACGTGGTTGTACAGCGAAGCGGGGTTCACTCCCAGACGGGCAGCGACACGACGGATACTCGCGCCTTCCGGCCCGTGACGATCGACGAGGGCGAGCGCGGTGCGCGCAATGAGCTCTCGGCTCAGAAGCGGCTTGGACGGTCTGCCTATGAGATGCCTCCCAATGATCTCCTCGAGCATACGCACCCGCTCCGTGCAGCGGCGGGCGCGTCTCAAAGAAATTCTGGCGTCCATAAAACAATCAGTGTATGTTTACGCCCATGTTCTCGGAAGCCTTCAGCGTCGTAGAGGCCGGCATCGACCGCCTTCGCGCCGCGCTCGACGCAGGAGAGGTGACCAGTGTTGAACTGGTCGCGCGCTATCTCAATCGGATCGGGGCATACGACCGCGGTCGCATCCGCTTGAACGCAGTACCAGTGCTCAACCCTGCGGTGTTCGACGAAGCCCGTGACTCCGACCTCCGCCGTGCGGGCGGGAACTGCCGGGGTCCTCTTGACGGCATTCCCTTCACTGCCAAAGACAGTTATCGCGTCACCGGTCTGACCGTAGCCGCCGGCTCACCCGCATTCGCCGAACTCGTCGCGGGAGATGACGCGTTCGCCGTGGCACGACTTCGCGAGGCGGGCGCAGTCCTTCTCGGGCTGACGAACATGCCTCCGATGGCCGCCGGCGGCATGCAGCGGGGAGTGTACGGGCGGGCAGAATCACCGTACAACGGCGATTACCTCTCTTCAGCGTTCGGGTCAGGGTCTTCCAACGGCTCCGGGTCAGCGACCGCGGCGAGCTTCGCGGCCTTCGGTCTGGGCGAGGAAACCTGGTCGTCCGGCCGTGCCCCGGCTTCGCACAACGCTCTCGTGGCCTATACGCCCTCACGCGGGGTGATCTCAGTGCGAGGCAATTGGCCGCTCGTGCCGACGATGGACGTCGTGGTTCCGCACACCCGCACGATGGACGACCTGTGCCACGTTCTGGACGCAGTCGTCACAGATGACCCTGAGAGCGGGGGCGATCTGTGGCGTACCCAACCGTGGATCACGTTGCCGCGCCCGTCGGAAATACGCCCTGCATCCTTCGCCGACCTCGGGAAGCTGCCGCTCCAGGGCCTCCGCCTGGCCGTCCCTCGCATCTACATCAACGGAGACCCTGACAACGCTTCGCCGATCGTCACCCGGGACAGCGTGATCCGACTGTGGGACAGCCTTCGTGCGGACCTCGAGGCCGCGGGGGCAGAGGTGGTCGAGACGGACTTCCCGGTCGTGGATCGATACGAGAAGCTGCATCCTGCAGACCACGACTTCCTCGATCGCGGGTTCGTCACCCGCCGGTTCCTCGACGACGAGGTCGGCGACCTCTCGGTGTGGGCGATGGACACCTTCCTGCGTCAGAACGGCGATCCCACGCTGAACCGCCTCGCCGATGCCGACGCGGCGAAGATCTTCCCGCAGCCCTCCGGCGCGCTCCCGGACCGGTACGGCATCTGGCACTACGACATCTCCTACGACATCGGCGAGTACGTCGAGCGGGCACGTGAATGGGACCCCGACTGGCGCGACATCGAGAGCCTCGAAGCGGGCCTCCGAGGCCTTGAACACACTCGCCGTACTGACTTCGAAGACTGGCTCGACGACCGGGACTTCGATGCCGTCATCTTCCCCACGCAGTCCGATGTCGCGCCGGCAGACGCGGATGTGAACCCGGCTTCGGCCGACATAGCCTGGCGGAACGGCGTGTGGGTTTCGAACGGAAATCTCGTGCCCCGCCATCTCGGCATCCCGACCGTCGTGGTTCCGATGGGCACCATGGACGACATCGGGATGCCCGTGGGTCTCACGATCGCTGGTCGCGCCTACAGCGACACCCGCCTCGTGCAGCTGGGCTCGGCGATCGCCGGGCTCCGCGATCGTCGCACTGCGCCGACACGCACCCCCGCCCTCGACGACGAGACCGTGTTCGCCGAACCACGCCCGGCAGCGGACACGGCGCTGTGCATCAGCTTCGACACGGTGGCAGTGGAGCATCACGCCGAGCACACGGTTGTCCGCTTTTCCGCGACGATCGCCAGCGGCGAGACTGTCGAAATCGGCGCCTACGTCGACGGTGCTCGCGTAGACGGAACGTTCGACGGCGGCCGCTTCAGCGGGACCGCTCAGGTTCCGGCGGGCAGCTACCGCCAGTCGGTCAGCGAATGGATCGGCCCCTACGGCCCACTCGTCGTCATCGTCGCGCGGGATGCCACGGGCGGCACCGCCGGCGCCGTCGCCACAACTCCGCTTTCTCCTCTCTGAACGCCTCATCACCCGGGAAACCCATGTCCGAGCTCTTCGACTACTTCACGCAAGTGAGCCTGCCCACCCCCACTCTCTCTGAGAGCGAGGTGAAATCACTTTTCGCCAAGACGTTCGGCGTCGACGTCGACGTCGACGCACTGGGCAGTCAGCAGGATCAGAACTTCCGTGTCTTCCCCAGCGGCTCCGAACAGCCACTCGGTGTGCTCAAACTCAGCAACCCCGCCTTCAGCGAGGCCGAGATCGAGATGCAGGATTCGGCAGCGGCAGTCGTCGCCGACAGGAACCCCCAGCTGCGTATCCCGCGAATCGTCGAGGGGCCCACAGGGGCGATGTCGACGTGGTGGAACTCTTCGGAAGGACGCATCCACGCGCGCGTCATCGAGAACATCACCGGCAGGACGCTGATGGGTTCCGGCTACCTCTCGCCCGCCGTGGTGGAGGGCATGGGCGCGCTGGCGGGCGCGGTCAGTCTCGCGCTTGCCGGATTCAGTCACCCAGCAGGCTCTCGCATCCTGCAATGGGACCTCCGTCACGCCGGGCGCGTCATCGACACCCTTCTGCCCGATGAACCGGATCCGGAGGTGCGTAGGACCGTGCAGCACGCCGCCGAAGCGGCCCGGGCCGCTCTGGCACCCGTGCTGGGAGATCTGCCGATGCAGTTCGGCCATTTCGACGTGACCGACGACAACGTTCTCCGCGCAGGGGAAGCGTCAGTGCCTGACGCGGTGATCGACTTCGGTGACGTCTGCACATCCTGGCGGGTCGGCGAGCTCGCGGTCACCATCTCGTCAGTCTTGCACCACGACGGCGCTACTCCCGAGAGCACATTCCCTGCCATCCGCGCGTTCGACCGCGCGCGAAGACTCTCCGACGCCGAAATCGCCGCGCTGTGGCCTCTCGTCGTCTTGCGCGGTGCGGTGCTCGTCCTCAGCGGCCGGGCGCAGGTACGCCTGGACCACGACAATTCCTATGCCTTCGTTGCGTTGGACCGAGAGTTCCGTATCCTCGACCAGGCGGCCTCCATTCCCGTCGCTGTTCTCACCGCCGCCATTCGCGCTGCTCTCGGCCGAACCGCCGAGCCCGAGCGTGCATGGCTCGGTGCCACCATGCTGGGGCCGCTCTCGCCGCACGTGGAGCTCGACGCGTCAACGGAATCACCCCTCAACGACGAGGGTGCATGGCTTGCCGCGTCGACCTTGGACGCCGCAGCCCTCGCCGCCCTCGATGCCGGCGCGGCGATCGTCTCCGTCCCGGCGTGGCGGGCTCAACTCGCCGGAACGACCGACCCGTTGCCCTCCACTGCGGACACCATTCCGACCGGCGTGACGATGTGGCTCGCCGAACCGGTCCCGCTCGAGGCGGCCGGCGGCTCGGTCACGCAGACCGACGCGGGCCTGACGTGGGCATCAGGCGATGAGCTGCTGACGATCACGGGCATCACCGTCGCCTCCGGCATGCTCCCCTCACGGACCCGCTTGGTTGTTCAGCGTTCCTGGTCGGGCATGACGCCGCCGGCCCGCACCACCCCGGCACTCGCCGCGGCGTGGCGCCAGGTCGCGGGAGACCCGGGCGCTGCCATCGGTGTGCCCGCCGCGCCACCGGTCGAGGACGACGTTCTGGCCCGGAGGCACGAGGTTCTCGCCGAAGTGCAGGAGCACTACTACGATGCTCCGCCCCGCATCGAACGCGGCTGGCGCGAATACCTCGTCGACGTTCATGGTCGGGTCTACCTCGACATGGTCAACAACGTCGCCTCTGTCGGGCACTCCCACCCTCACGTCGTCGATGCCGCCGCCCGCCAGATGCACCTGCTCAACACCAATTCGCGCTTCCACTATCGCGCTATCGCCGACTACGCGGACCGCATCGCAGCCACTCTGCCCGACGGACTCGACACCGTGTTCTTCGTCAATTCCGGCTCCGAAGCGACCGACCTCTCCATCCGGCTCGCCATGGCCGCGACGGGCCGGCCCGACATCGTTGCCATGCGCGAGGCGTACCACGGCTGGACGTATGCCAGCGACGCCGTATCGACGTCGATCGCCGACAACCCGAACGCCCTCGCAACAAGACCCGCCTGGGTGCACACCGTCGACGCTGCAAACGGGTACCGCGGCCGCCACCGCAGGCGGGACGCGGAGAGGTACGCGCCCGAGGCCGTCGCGGTCATCGACGAGCTCGCGGCAGCCGGCCGTGCCCCGGCCGGCTTGATCTGCGAGACCTACTTCGGCAACGCCGGCGGCGTCGCCCTCCCCGATGGCTACCTCGCCGACGTGTACGCGGCGATCCGGCGTCACGGTGGTCTGACCATCGCCGACGAAGTGCAAGTGGGCTTCGGGCGTCTCGGCGATTGGTTCTGGGGCTTCCAGCAACAGGGCGTCGTGCCCGACATCGTCGCCGTGGCGAAATCCATCGGTGGCGGCCACCCTCTCGGTGCGGTGATCACGCGTCGTGAGATCGCAGATCGCTACCGTTCGCAGGGCTATTTCTTCTCATCCACCGGCGGCTCGCCGGTCTCGGCCGCCATCGGCATGGCGGTGCTCGATGTCATCCAGCAGGAGCAGCTTCAAGAGAACGCCCGGGTCGTCGGAGCACATCTGAAAAGACGCCTCGAACGGCTCGCACTCGATCACGACGTCATCGGCGCCGTCCACGGATCGGGTTTGTACCTGGGACTGGAATTCGTGCGCGACTGTGAAACGCTCGAGCCCGCTACCGCTGAGACCGCCGCGATCTGCGACCGACTGCTCGAGCTCGGCGTGATCATGCAGCCGACCGGCGACTACCAGAACGTCCTCAAGATCAAGCCCCCTCTCGTCGTGACGAGCGCGTCAGTCGACGTCTTCGTCGACACCCTCGACCGCGTGCTCCGAACCGGATTCTGAGCCAACCGATCCCGATCGAGAAGGAAGACACTATGTGGCGCATGCCCGCCGAAACCGCCCGCCACGAACGCACGTGGATGGCGTTCCCCCGCGAAGGCTTCACTTTGGGAGAAGGCGCGGAAGCTCGCGAGCAGGGATACCGAGCGTGGACGGACGTCGCTCACGCGGTCCTCCAG
>NZ_JBNDHX010000081.1:0-17815 GCF_056755275.1 Leifsonia sp. HAY1-4F | reverse complement strand
ACCGCCCAGGAGACGTACTCGAGGGGCCGCTTGCGATGGATCCTCGGCTTTTGTGACGCGTCCACGGTGTCCACTCTCCCTGTCTCGCTGGTGCGGACCTTGATGGGTGTCTTCGTAGAAGACATGGGCTACTGCTGCAAGGTGGCTGTCGTGATCGCGCCCGTACCCAGACCCCAGTTGTCGAGCGCCTTCTTGTACTGGGGGCTGTCCAAGACCGCTTGAGTCGCAGCGTGCAGGGCGGGGATCAGTGGCGAGTCCTTGGCGATTCCGAGCGCAACCAGATCGGTACCGGTCTGCTTCTTGTACTGCGGGGTCACCAGTTTGAACGAGCTGGGCTGCTGCTTCGCCGCCCAGCCGAGCGAGCTCGTGTCGTAGAAGACACCGTCGAGGCGCTTGGAGTTGAGCTGGGTGAGCGCGTCCTGCACGTTCGGCAGAACGACCGCCTTCACCGGCTGTGCGCCGGCGGACTGGCACTTCTGCGAAATCAGCGGGACGTACGTCTGGGCCTGGGTCGAACCCTGGGTCACACCGATGCTGTGGCCGCACAGAGAGTTGTCGGCCAGACTCAACTTCGCGGGATTGCCGGGGCTGACGACGAGAGACGAACCGGCGGCCCAGTAGTCGATCATGCTGAGGACCTTCAGGCGAGCCGGAGTGGCGCTCATATCGGTGGCGGTGAAGTCGTACCGACCAGCGGCGATACCCGGAACGATCGTGTCGAACGACACGTTCTCGATCTGGATCTTGACGCCGAGCTTCTTACCGATCAGGCGCACGAAATCAGGGTTGAATCCGATCGCCGTAGCGTTGTCGGACGCAAGGAACGACGTGGGCGGGTAGTTGAGGTCCATCGCGACGGTCAGCACGCCGGCCTTCTTGGTCGCGGGCGGCAGCAGCTTCACGGCGGCGGGATCGACCTTGACCCCTGCCGTGATGTCGCTTGCGCCCGATCCTTTGGAGGAGCCGGCGTCGGCGACGGTACTGCAACCGCTCACCGCCAGCAGAACTGCTGCGCCTGCGGCAGCGAAAGACAGGGTTTTTGCGAATCTCATGGTACGTCCTCTCAGCAAATGACGTGTGGGTGAGTCACATACAACCATATCCTTCGCAGATTGTCGACAATCGGCAGCAAACTTGCACTGCTGAAAATTCGGTCAGCTCTCCAGCACTGGAGGCTGGGAGGTGAGCCGGTTCGCCGCGACGTTCAGGTGCGAGCTGAGCGCGTCCGACACAGCATCGATGTCGCCCCGGAGGAGCAACTCGATCAGCTGCTCGTGGTCGGCAACGAGGTCCATTCCAGCCGGATAGGCGATCTCGAGGCGGTTGATGCAGGCGAGCGCCTCGGCGGAAAGGATCATGTACGCGTGCAGGAGGCGCGAGTTGCCGGCCGCGGCGATCAGGCCGGTATGGAACTCCAGATCGATGGCCGACACTTGGCGCCGGTCGCCCGCCCGGATGGCATCGGCGAGCCGCGGCAGCAGCAGGCTCAACTGTTTCGCAGCGCTCGCTCGGGCAGCGGCGCCTCCCGAGAGGATCTGAGACGCCGCATGCTTCTCCATCGCAAGGCGCGCGTCGTAGATCTCTCGGATATCGGCCGCGGTGAACGAGACGACCGAGACGCCTTTGTTCCTCGCTGCGACCAGGAGCCTCTCCTGGACGAGCTGCTGAAGAGCCTCGCGGACAGGCGCTCGGGAGACGCCGAGCTGGCCCGCGATCTTCGCTTCGCCGAGCTGTTCACCGGGCCGGAGCGTGCCATCGATGATCATCTGCCTCAGCTCGTCGCTGATGCGGTCAGCGGTCGATCTGAGCTCAAGCGCCTTCAAGTTACCGAGGCCGGCCATGAAGAACCTCCAACGCGGGGTGTAGCACGGGCGGCGCCCCCCGTAAGCAGCTCGCCAGGGCAGCGGACGCGTTGCTAACCCCGCTGTCTATCTTTGCACGCAACCATCTGTCAACAAAAGGTTGCCGACTGTCGACAATCTGCGCATCTGGAGTTATATTGATTCGGACCGCACCAAGGACATAAGGAACAGCCAGCGAGCCCGGTACCTCAGAGAGGACACGTCATGACAGACACGAAGTTCCGGCCGAAGTACGTCTCATTCGACTGCTACGGCACCCTGATCAATTTCGAGATCGAGAGTGTCACGCGTCGACTGATCGGCGACCGCTTGTCCGCTGAACAGATCACGGCCTTCCTTCCGCAGTTCAGCAAGTACCGCTACGACCAGGTGTGCGGCTCCTACTACGCGTACTCCCAGGTGCTTCACGACGCCTACGCCCGGACCTGCCGCAAATGGGGTCTGGATGTGCAGACCGATGCCGGCGATCAACTCGCGGCCGCCGTTCTCACCTGGGGGCCGCATCCGGACGTCGTCGAACCCCTGCAGAAGATGGCCGAGAACTACCAGCTCGTGATCCTCTCGAACGCCGACACGCGCTTCCTCGAAACGTCCGTTCCGAAGCTGGGGGCCGACTTCCACGCGGTCTTCACGGCCGAGCAGGCCGGCTTCTACAAGCCGCGCTACCAGGCTTTCGAATACATGGTCGACCAGCTCGACGCGACCCCGGAGGACTTCCTTCACGTCTCGTCCCACACGCGCTACGACCTGATGCCGGCCGACGACCTCGGCTTCACGAACAAGGTCATGCTCGACCGCGGTTACGACCCGCAGAGCCCCGCATACAACTACACACTCGTCAATTCGCTTGACGAAGTGAATTCCCTTCTCGGAATCTGAACCGCGCACTAACAGGAGGTCCTGGTGAAACTCACTCCGTACTGGCTGGACACCGCAACGCCGTCCGGCGACTATCGACGCACTCCGGTCCCCGACCACGCAGACGTCGTGGTCGTGGGCGCCGGCCTGACCGGGCTGTCCGCGGCGCTCGAGTTGGCGAAGCAGGGCGCCCGGGTGGTCGTGGTCGACGAGCATACGGTCGGGTGGGGCGCTTCCGGACGAAATGGCGGGATGGCGACCACCGGGCTCGCGATCGGCTTCGGCACCGCCATCAAGCGGTATGGCGAACAGCGGGCAGTCGGCATGTTCCGGGAATACAACCGGGCCATCGACACGGTGGAGAGCCTGGTCACCGAGAACGGCATCGATTGCGATTTCGAGCGCTCGGGCAAGCTTTCTCTCGCGTTCAAGCCCGCACACCTGAACGGGATGTACGCAACGCAGAAGAGCCTGGCCAAGCTCGCCGACTATCACGTCACGGTCGTCCCGAAGGCGCAGATCCACGACGAGATCGGGACGGACTTCTACCACGGCGCCATGGTCGACCCTCTGGGAGCCGGTGTTCACGTCGGCAAATTCGTCCACGGGCTGGCTCAGGCCGCGATCGCGGCCGGCGCTGTCATCTGCGAAGACGCGAAGGCGATGAAGCTGTCCCGGATCTCCGGTGAGGTTCACGACGTCCAGACGACCAGAGGCGTGATCCGCGCCAGCAAAGTGCTTGTGGCGACGAGCGGCTACACGGGCTCCCTGACGCCCTGGCTGCAACGGCGTGTCGTCCCGGTCGGCAGTTTCATCATCGTCACCGAACCCCTCGCCCAGGACGTCGTCGACCGGATCCTGCCCCATCGCCGTCAAGCGGCGGACGCCAAACTTCTCACCTACTACTTCCGCATCACGCCGGACAATCGGTTGCTCTTCGGCGGCCGCGCGCGATTCGCGCTGTCGAATCCGGAATCGGACCTGAAGAGCGCGGAGATCCTGCGGCGGGCGATGACGACACTGTTCCCGTATCTGTCAGGGACGCGGATCGATTACACCTGGGGCGGGCTCGTCGACATCTCGATGGACCAGATGGTTCACGCGGGTATCCACGACGGCGTTTTCTACTCCATCTGCTACAGCGGTCACGGTGTGCAGATGGCCAGCCACATGGGCAAGCAGATGGCTTTGCGGTTGACGGGCCAGCCGAGCACCGAGGTGTGGAAGAGCTTGAAGTTCCCCCCGGTTCCCGGGCATTTCGGGCCGCCCTGGTTCCTGCCGTTCATCGGTCTCGGCGCCAAAGTCGTCGACTTCGTGAAATAGAAGGAGCATCCGATGGACGTGTGCGAAGAAACTGCCGTCTCTGTGACCCGCACCGTTGCGCCGACGCGCGCAGCGGAGGACCACATAGCCCGACTTGTCCCCGGCGGTGCGTACATCGCCGGCGCGTGGCAGCACTCCGAGCTGAACCTGGCGGTCGCGGACCCGGAAGATGGCCGGGTTCTCGGTTACGTGGCGTCATCGACGAAACAGGATGTGGCTCGCGCCATCACCGCGGTCGCCGCGTCGCTCGAGGCGGACGCGTGGCCGGTCTGGGCGCGCCGCGAGGCACTGGAGGCGTCCGCTCGCCTGGTCGAGGCGAAGTCGAGGGACTTCGCGCGGCTCATCGCATCGGAAGGCGTGAAGACGCTCGCAGAGGCCGAGCGTGAGGTGCGCCGCTGCGTCGAGACGCTGCGCCTTTCGGCCGAGGCCGGCGCGTTCCTGACGGGCGAGACGATCCCCTTCGAAGGAAACCGGAACGGAGCCGGCAAGGTCGGCTGGTTCACCCGGGAGCCGGTCGGCATCGTCGCTGCGATCACCTCCTTCAACGATCCCCTGAATCTTGTCGCCCACAAGCTCGGGCCCGCGCTGATGGCCGGCAACGGCGTCGTCCTCAAGCCGTCGTCGTTCACTCCTCTCACCGCTCTCGCCCTGACGAATGCGCTCCTCGAGTCGGGGGTCCCCGCCGGCCGCATCGCCGTGGTCTGCGGAGGCGCCGAGGTGGGAAACGCTCTCGTCACGGACGGCCGGATCTCTCTGGTCTCATTCACGGGTGGACCCAGCACGGCGAGGAAGATCACCGATGCTTCCGGCCCGCGGAAGATGCTGATGGAGCTGGGCGGAGACAACCCGACGATCGTGTGCGCAGACGCCGACCTCGCCGCGGCGGTCGCCGATGTCGTCAGTGGTGCATTCGGGGTCGCGGGGCAGAATTGCCTCTCCGTGCAGCGCGTGTATGTCCACGACTCGCTGTTCGATCGCTTTCTCCGCGAGGTGGTCGAGAGCACCGGGCGGCTCCGGGTCGGTAGCAAATTCGACCCGAGCACAGACATCGGTCCACTCATCTCCGAGTCCGCCGCCGTCCGCGTCGAGAGCTGGGTCGACGATGCGCGGGCACAGGGTGCGACAGTCCACGTGGGAGGCCGGCGCGCCGGTTCGTTCTACTACCCGACCGTCCTCACCGGGGTTCTCGCGGACTCGCCTCTCATCACGGAGGAGATCTTCGGTCCCGTCGTCACCGTCATGGCGTTCGACGATATCGGGGAGGCGATCCGCGCTGCCAACAGCACCGACTACGCGCTCCAAGCGGGTCTCTTCACCCAGTCGGTCCGCACTGCCTACACGGTTGCGCCGCAGATCACTGCTGGCGCGGTGATCGTCAACGGCACCAGCGACCTCCGCTCCGACGCCATGCCCTTCGGCGGGTTCAAGAACTCCGGCATCGGACGGGAAGGGGTTCGCTTCGCGATGGAGGCCATGACCGAGCCGAAGAGCATCATCGTGAATGTGTAGCAGCAGCCACAACAACAAGGTCGGCCCCGTCAGAGCGACGGGGCCGACCTTTTTATGTTCGAGAGTCAGGACTCCCGGGGCACCGAGAGGTACTTGTACTCCAGGAACTCATCGATTCCGATGCGTCCGCCCTCACGACCGAGCCCGGACTGCTTGACCCCGCCGAACGGTGCTGCGGGGTTGGACACGAGCCCGGCATTGAGCCCGACCATGCCGACCTCGAGCCGGTCGCTGAGCCGGAAGGCGCGATCCAGGTCGGTGGTGAAGAGGTACCCGACGAGTCCCCACTCGGTGTCGTTCGCGATCGAGACCGCCTCGTCGTCGTCATCGAAGGGGATGACCGGGGCCACAGGACCGAAGATCTCCGTCGACATGAGCTGCGAATCGACGCTGACATCGGTCAGAACGGTCGGAGGGTAGAAGTAACCGGCGCCGGTCTGAACGGCTCCGCCAGTGATCGCCCGGGCTCCCTTCGACACGGCGTCGTCCACGAGCTGCTGGACCTTGCCGAGTCCCGCCGCGTCGATCAGCGGCCCGATCCGGGTCTCGTCTGCGAACCCGTCACCGACGGGCAAGGCTTCCATCTTCTCGGCGAGACGTGCGGAGAACTCGGATGCTATCGAGCGATGTACGAGGAAACGATTCGCGGCAGTGCAGGCTTCGCCCATGTTCCTCAGCTTCGCGACGATCGCGCCATCCACGGCCGCGTCGATGTCCGCATCCTCGCAGACGATGAACGGGGCGTTCCCGCCGAGTTCCATCGAGGTGCGCATCACGCTTTCCGCCGCCTGGGCGAGAAGCACCTTCCCGACAGCGGTGGAACCGGTGAAGCTGATCTTTCGCGCGATACCGCTCCTCATCCAGGTCGAGACGACAGCCGACGGGTCCGTGGTCGTCACGACGTTCAGCACACCCTCCGGCAGGCCCGCCTCCTCGAGGATGTCCACCAACGCCAGCGATGACAGCGGAGTCTGAGGGGCCGGCTTGAACACCATGGTGCATCCAGCGGCAATGGCCGGGCCGATCTTGCGTGTGCCCATCGCGAGCGGGAAGTTCCACGGAGTCACCAGTACGCACGGCCCGACGGGAACACGCGAGACGAGAAGCCGGTGCCGGCCGTCGGGGCTCGTCGTGTAGTCCCCGGAAACGCGCACGGCCTCCTCTGAGAACCAGCGGAAGAACTCGGCGGCGTACGCCACCTCGCCCCGCGCCTCCTGGAGCGGCTTGCCCATCTCGGCCGTCATGATGGCCGCGAGGTCCTCGGTCCGCTCGATGATGAGCTCATATGCTCGTCGCAGGATCTCGCTGCGCATTCTCGGCGAGGTGCGTCCCCAGGCGTCCTGGGCGTCGCCGGCGGCCCTGATGGCCCGTTCGGCATCGACGGCCGATCCGTCTGCGACCTCGGCGATCACCTGTTTCGTAGCGGGATTCTCCACTGTGAAGGTAGCCGCGTCCGCGGCCTCCTGCCACGCACCCTGAATGTAGAGCCGGTGCTCGAGTGAGTCGATGAGCGCCTGCGCGTCGTGAGAGGTCGTCATGGTTCGTCCTTTTGGTGATGTGGGATTCGGGTGGAACTCAGTGAGCGACGGCCACAGCGAGGGTTCGCTCCGTCGCGGTCTGCACAGAAGCGGCGAGCCGGCCGAGACCGGATTGGATCTCGTCCACGCTCACGGTCAGCGGTGGAACGATCCTGACGATGTTCCCTGCCGGCCCACAGGTGAGCAGAAGGAGCCCCTCCTCGATGGCCGCCTGCTGGACGGCTGCGGCGAGCGCCGGGTTCGGTGCTCCGCCGGCCGTCACGAACTCGATCGCCTGCATGAGCCCCAGACCGCGAACGTCGCCCATCAGCGGCTCGGTCGCCTGCAATTCGTTCAGGCCGTGACGAAGTTGCTCGCCCCGCAGCCGGGAGTTCTCGACGAGCCCTTCGTCCTTGACGACCTGGAGCGTCGCAACGGCCGCGGCTGCGGCGACAGCGTTGCCGCCGTACGTGCCGCCCTGCGAGCCTGGCCACGCCAGTTCCATCAGATCGTTCGAGGCCGCGATGGCCGAGATCGGGAATCCGCTCGCCAGTCCTTTCGCCGTGATCAGCACGTCCGGGGTGATCGCGCTGTGCTGGTGTCCCCAGAATCGTCCGGTGCGGCCGACCCCTGCCTGGACCTCGTCCACGATGAGGATGATGCCCATGGCGGTCGCGCGATCGCGCAATCCCTCGAGGAAGCGCGGCGGGGTGGGAAGGTAGCCGCCGTCGCCGAGGACCGGCTCGATGATGAATGCCGCCGTGTCCTGGGGCGAGGAGACCGTCTGCAGCAGGTAGTCCAGTTCGCGGAGTGCGAAGTCGATCGTCGTCTCCGGATCCCAGCCGTAGCGGAACGCGTTCGGGAACGGCGCGAAATGCACGCCGCCCATCAACGGGGAGAATCCCGACCGGAACTTCGTACCGGCGCTCGTCAGTGATGCTGCGCCCACGGTCCTGCCGTGGAACCCGCCGTGGAACGCGATGATGTTCGGCCGGCCCGTCGCCATGCGCGCCAGTCGCAATGATGCTTCGACTGCTTCGGACCCGGAATTCGCGTAGAAGACACTGTCGAGCCCATCGGGCAGTACCTCGCCCAGCGCCTGGGTGAGCGCGAGCAGCGGCTTGTGCATGACCGTCGTGTATTGCGCGTGGATGACCTCACCGATCTGCGCGCGGGCGGCCTCGACCACGCGCGGATGACAGTGCCCCGTGCTGGTGACCCCGATTCCGGTTGTGAAGTCGAGATAGCGTTCGCCATCCGTGCCGTAGATCCAGCTTCCTGACGCGTGATCGACGACCACGGGGGTCGCTTGCTTGAGGATCGGGCTCAATGCCGCCATTGGGACTCTCCAAACATTCGTGTAGATTGTCAACAACATACAAACTACAGCAGCGTCGTCCCGAGGGCAACGGCCGTTAGCGGTTCGAGGCTTCGGGACTGAGCGAGAAGAGGTAGGCGAACATGGCACCGCAGACACACCGAGTGGCAGCTCTCCCCGGCGACGGGATCGGGACCGAAGTGCTGCCCGCGGCACAGAGGGTGCTCGACATCGCCGGCGAACGATTCGGCGTGCGGCTCGAATGGCACGAGTTCGCCTGGGGAGCCGAGCACTTCGTCAAGCGCGGCCGGATGATGCCCGTCGACGCGCTCGACACGCTCGGCGGATTCGACGCGATCTTCCTCGGCGCTGTCGGAACCCCGGGCATCTCGGATGTCGAAACGCTCTGGGGGATGCTCATCCCCATCCGCCGGGTCTTCGATCAGTATGTGAACCTGCGTCCCGTCCGATCGCTGCCCGGAATCGACTCACCGCTGAAACGCGCGGGCGATGTCGATCTCGTCATCGTGCGCGAGAACGTCGAGGGGGAATACTCGGAGGTGGGCGGCCGGAGCTATCAGGGGCAGCCGGAAGAAGCCGCGTACCAGCAGTCGCTGTTCACCCGCAGGGGCGTCGAACGCGTGGCGCGATTCGCTGCGGACCTTGCGGCAAAACGCTCCAGCCGGGTCACGTCGGCGACGAAGTCCAACGGGATAATCCACACGATGCCGTTCTGGGACGAGGTCGTTTCGGAGACCCTCTCGAACTATCCCGACGTCCGATTGACCAGCGTGCTCATCGACGCCCTGGCCGCGAGCCTGATCCTTCAGCCCTCCCGGCACGACGTCATCGTCGCCTCCAACCTCTTCGGTGACATCCTCTCCGATCTGGCAGCCGCGATGGTCGGTTCGATCGGTATCGCCCCGAGCGCGAACCTCAATCCCGTGCGCATGCACCCCTCCATGTTCGAACCTGTCCACGGCTCGGCACCCGACATCGCCGGTCTGGGTATCGCCAATCCGATCGGTCAGGTCTGGGCCGGCGCGCTGATGCTCGAGCACCTCGGACACACCGACGCCGCAGATGCGATCGTCGCGGCCATCGAGGCGACGTTGGCCGCAGGCGTCATGACCTCTGACATCGGCGGCACCGCGACCACCGAGCAGGCGACGAACGCGATCATCGCGGCTCTCGCATCAGCCGACTGAGGCAGCGGCCGGCGCCGACGGGCGAACGGCCGTGCCCGGGCGCGACGGCGAGTGCGCCATTTCGGAACATATGCGGTCGCGCGCGCAACCATGCCCGGGCGCGAAACAGCGAATGCGCCATTTCGGAACGTATGCGGTCGCGCGAGCAACGGCATTCGTTCCCAATGGCCGCACACACTCCCGCCGGCACGGTCAGCTCGTCGGGATCCCGACAATCGGCGTTGTGGTGGTCGCACTGTCGGGCCTCGGGCCACTAGCCTCGGCCAGGCCACAAAATACCTCGGCGCGATCGCCCAGACCTATCCCCGCGAACGCCCGCACCCAACCGAGTTATCCGCCGGACTTGCCAAGACCATAGGTATAGGACCCGGAGTTCCAGTTGACCGTGGCGTTGAAGAAGTAGCCGGAGCTCGTGCCGTCGCCGTTGTCCTTGTTCGCCACAAAGCAGTCGAACGTAGTTGTTGTGTCGGTGAGGTCGTCCGTGGAGCCGGACACCGGATTGCAACTCACGCTGATCACAGGTCCAGTCAGCAATCCTTTCGAGATGTCGTCTTCAGCCATCTTCTTGATCGACGCTTCGACTTGGGTCACCGTGTCCTTGCGCTGGGACCTCTTGGCATCGTCGGCGGCTTGCTTGGCCGCCGCAGCAGCTTCTTGCGCGCGTTGCTCGTCGGCCTTCTTCTTCGCGAGCGCTTTCTGCTCAGCGACTTGCTGAGCATGGACATTGTTGGCGACGACTGCCGTTGTGACGCCACCGACGAGGAGAATCGTAACAACCGCAATCAACGCCACCCACAGAGCAGTCCGCTTCTTGCGCGGCCGCGGGGCTGGCTCAGGTTTTACGTGCGGGATCTGGCCGTCCTCTGCGCCAGAACCTCGCGGATCTGCTGGATGAACCGCCTCCGTGGCGACAACATCCTCTGCTTCGACGGGTACGTCTCCGTGTGGGTTCGCGCCATAGACCACACGCTTGTCGCCTGTCCAGCGATCTCCGTCCCAGTAGACCTCTTCATTCGGATTGGCCGGATTCGGAAACCAGCTGGGTGGAGTGCTCATTTCGGGTGCCTCTCTGAGGATTTCGAACGTACCCGTACATGAGAACTCCGCGGTATCCCCTCTTTGCGTGGGGAGCGGAAACGCCCTCGACGCCGAGAAACGCCCGCTATGACCGCACGATCGCGTCGAGCAGTTCACATACCCGGGCGATCGTTGCCTGGTCGTCAGCGTTGAGCGCGCCCAGCCTGCCATCGAGCCAGGCATTGCGCTGGGCGCGCGTCTCCTGTGCGAGCGCCACTCCCTCGGGCGTGGCTGCGAACAGGACTCTCCTCCGGTCCCGCTCATCGCGGGTGCGCACGGCGTACCCGGTCCAGAACGATTACGACATCGAACTCGAACACGAGGAGCACGATGCCGAGCTGGCGCAGGTCGAAAGGCTCATCCCCGCCTGATACGACACCGGAGGCGGCAAGACCCAGCTGTGACCGCGACCTCGTCACCGACGCAGATTGCCGACGCTGGAACCGCAAGTACCGCGCCTCATCGATCAGGTGCATCCTGGAGCAGGGGCCGAAGCGGCCCGAAAAGGCAGGTGGTACACCGATGAAAGCGAAGAAGCCTAAGCCTCCGCAGCACTTCCCGGTGATGGATGGCGCAGAGCCGGCGCCGCGCGAGGATCAGATCGCAGGTATCGTCCAACGCGTCTGGGCCGACTCCCGTGTCTACCATCAGGACGTCGAGACCCTGCTTCGCGAGTGGCTGACGGCCGACCAGTGCGTCGTGAGCGAAGCGGAGTTCACCAGCCTGCTCGACAAGGCCCGCGGTGAGTTCGACCGCATCGCCGCGCCCGATCCGTCTGGTGCTCCCGCGTGCCCGGCGCACTCGCTCGTCGAATGCGTCTACTGGGATGTGCAACAGCTCGAGCGCTCGACCTAGCCGATCGCCGCCTGAGCAACCCGCCGCACGGCATCACGCATGCTCCAGATCGCCATCGCCCTGTGCCCTGGGCGTCGAAGATCAGCACCTGGTCGTCCTCCTCGATCCGGCTGTGGTCGCGCGGGGTTGCGTGTCGTGGCGATGACGTTCGCAGCGTGGACGACGCCGGCATGTCGCTGACGGTGAGACCGTCGATGTCCACGAGCCCGGTGAGGCGGATTGCGCGCATCGTGTCAGGATGCGTTCTGCTCCTTCTTGTGGAATGGGTGATCGGCGGACGGCAGCGCGATGAGAGCTTCGTAGGCCTGGCGCACGGTCTGTTCGTCGAGTGATTTGTCGGGGTGGATCACGCGGTGCTCCCACCAGCCCCACAGCAGGGCGTTGACGGCGAGGGCTATGGCGGGCGGGACTACGCGGTGGAGCATCGCGAGCGACTCCGCCTCGACAGTGCGGAGCACGTCCTCCACCTCCTGGTTGCGGGCCCCGTAGTGCCGTATTTCTTCGTAGAGGCGAATATCGGCAATGCTCGGGCTCGTCGGGCCGATCGTGGCGTCGACGAGCACATCGACGACATCTGCCCGGGTCCGAGCGTCACGCAGCGGTGCTGCGTAGCGGGGTTCAAGTTGGCCTCTGGTCGAGTCGATGGCGCTGACGATCAGGCCCTCGAGACTGGGGAAGTAGTAGGTCATCGACCCCAGCGGTACCCCCGCGTGGGAGGCGATGCGCCGATACGACGCCGCATCCACCCCGTCGGCCGTGATCACCTCAAGAGTCGCCTGCAGAATTCGGGAGCGTCTTCCCGGGTCGTTCGGTTTCCCGCGGCGCACATTTTCTCCAATGTCAGACCAAGTGCGTACACTCGTACGTATTCAGTCCAATCTACCTCAGGACGAAGGAGATCGCATGAACGGCGAAGAATTGCAGGAGCACGCTCGGGCACGAGTGCAGGAACTCCCCGGTGCGGACCTGGAGCATCCGTTCGGGCCCGGCTGGGAGGTCTTCAAGGTGCGGGAGAAGGTCTTCATGCTGATGACCGATGTCACGGGTGAGCCGATCGTGATCCTGAAGACCGATCCGGAGGACGGCAAGGCGCTTCGGGAGCAGCACGACGACATCACGCCCGGGTACCACATGAACAAGAAGCACTGGGTCACGCTGCACCCCTCGGAGGATCTGCAGACGCAACTGATCGATGACCTGGTCACGGACTCGTATTTGCTCGTCGTGGAGAACCTCCCCCACTCGAAGCGTCCGGTCGACCCCGATACCTTCGGACGGAGAGACGAGTGACGCTCTCAGGCGAGCAGCTGCAGCAGCACGCCCGAGACATCGCGACATCGCTCGAAGACGTCACAGCGGGGCACCCGTTCCATCGGAAGCAGCAGTCGTGAGTGAGCCGCCGTCCCTGTTCGACGTCGATGACGCTTCGCGGCCCCTGGCTGATCGGCTCCGGCCTCGCACCCTGCAGGACGTCGTCGGGCAGGACCATCTGCTCGCTGCTGACGCCCCGATCGGCCGGATGGTGGATGCGCAGCGACTGGTGTCGATGGTGTTGTGGGGGCCGCCGGGGTGCGGGAAGACCACGATCGCACGGCTCCTCGCCGAGCAGACGGATCTCGCCTTCGAACCGCTTTCAGCCACCTTCTCGGGCGTCGCCGACCTCCGGAAAGTGTTCGCCGCAGCGCAACGCCGGCGCGAGGTCGGTCAGGGCACGTTGCTGTTCGTCGACGAGATCCACCGCTTCAACCGCGCCCAGCAGGACTCGTTCCTGCCCTACGTCGAAGACGGCACCATCGTCCTCGTCGGCGCTACGACGGAGAACCCCAGCTTCGAGCTCAACGGCGCACTCCTGTCCCGAACCCAGGTCTTCGTCCTGAAGCGCCTGGACGACACTGCGCTCGAGACGCTCATCACTCGCTCCGAAGCTCTCCTCGAGCGGCCTCTACCACTGACGGACGAGGCGCGGCAGGCCCTGATCGCGATGGCGGATGGCGACGGCCGCTACCTGCTGAACATGATCGAGCAAGTACACGCCCTTCCCGCGCCCATCGACTCAGCTGACCTCGCCGCAGCCGTACAGAAACGCGCACCGTTGTATGACAAGTCGCAGGAAGGCCACTACAACCTCATCTCCGCCCTTCACAAGTCGATGCGGGGCTCCGACCCCGACGCAGCCCTGTACTGGTTGGCGCGGATGCTCGACGGCGGCGAAGACCCCCTATTCATCGCTCGCCGAATCACCCGATTCGCTACCGAAGACATCGGCATGGCCGACCCGCACGCCGTCCAGCAGGCCCTCGCCGCCTGGGACGTCTACGAACGCCTCGGATCCCCCGAAGGCGAGCTCGCCATCGCACAAGCAGTGGTCTACCTCGCGACCGCGCCGAAGTCCATCGGTGTGTACCGCGGGTTCGACAAAGCGCGCGCTGCGGCGAAACGAACCGGTTCGTTGATGCCGCCCGCGCACATCCTGAACGCTCCGACCCGCCTGATGAAGGATCTCGGCTACGGCAACGGGTACCAGTACGACCCCGACACCGAGACCGGATTCTCCGGCGCCGACTACTTCCCCGACGGAATGCCGCGGGAGACCTTCTACGAGCCCACCGCCGGCGGCTACGAACGCGTCATCAGCGAACGACTCCGCCACTGGGCAGAGCTGCGCGACAGCCAATCCGGGTCCGCGTCGACACCGCCCACAGACAACTGACCCAGGTCCACGACAACCCACCACTACTCGAAAGGCTCACCCATGCCCGAATCGCACGCCGTCCGCTCCTGGCTCGGCATCCCCTACGCCACCGCCGAACGCTTCCGCAAACCCGAATTGCTACCGTTCAACCCCGACGTGCCCTATGACCAGAAGGGCCCTGCACCGCTCCAGGCGGGGGACACCTCATGGTTGGAAGCCGACAACGGATTCAGCGAGGACTGCCTGAACCTCAACGTCTGGGCACCCGAAGACGCGAGCGACGAGCTATTGCCCGTTGTCGTCTACATCTTCGGCGGCGGATGGGTGCTCGGCGCGAACACGCAGACCGTCTCGAACGCGTCGGGCCTCGCCGCGACCGGACGAGCTATCGGGGTCTCCATCAACTATCGACTCGGCCCCTTCGGCTGGCTGTCCCTCTCCCAGTACGGCGGCGAACTCAAAGACGCCACGAACCTCGGCCTGCAAGACATCATCACCGCCCTGCGCTGGGTGCGGGAGAACATTTCCCGATTCGGCGGCGACCCGAACAGCGTCACCGTCACCGGCCACAGCGCCGGCGCCTTTAATAGTCTCGCGCTCCTGGCCGCGCCTTCGGCCGACGGGCTCTACCACCACATCGCCGCGTTCTCCGGCGTGCCATCACGCAAAGTGCCGGCCTGGGGTGCCGAAGAGCGCGCGCTGGCGGTCCTCACCGCACTCGGAGTCCAGGACGAACCCGAGAAGCTCCTGACCGTTGACGCGCACGTCCTCGCCGAGGCCATGAGCAACACCCAATCATCAGACCCGGGAGCCACGCACGGGGTCGACAACGACTTCATCGCGGTAGTCGACGACCGCAACCAGCCGAACGGTATCCTCGCCGATCACCCCATGCGGGTCCTCGAGTCCGGACGCCACCGAGACATCGACATCCTCTTCAGCAGCACCACCGCCGAGACCGACTGGTGGGTCCTGCACCGAACCGACGATTTCGATCCCGGCAGCATCGACGCCCTCGTCAAAGAATTCGCCCAACGGAACCGCATCACCCTCACGCGCGCCCGCAAAATCGTCGCAGCCTTCGACGTCGACGGGCGTACCCCCGTCCAGGTTCGCGGGGCGCTGCTCACCAACTTCTCCTTCACCCTGCCCCAGGCCCGAGGCGCACTCGCACACGCCGCAGCCGGCGGCAATGCGCACCTGCTCTGCGTGGGCCCCGTCGACGGAACCCCCGCCGTCCACGGAACGGAAATGTATGGCATCGTCGGCCAGACGAGTCCCGGCGCCAACGGCGAACAGATCGTCCGCGACGCCTTCGTCCGCGACGCCGTCCTCACCCTCGCCGAGGGGATCATCGACACCATGTGGCCCGCGGTGACAGCGGAGCCCACCACGAAACGCATCGGCAACCCGCCCTACGACCCCACCGCCCACGCTCGCGACGTCCTGACCACGTTCGACGGCATCGAACGCCCCTGAGCCTGAAAGCTGGCGGCGTCCAAACCGCCAGCACGCATCCGGCGCCGGATGGACGAACGAGCGGAACGCCGCCCGCGGCTTCTTCCTCGGCTCCGCCCGAGCGACGCCCTGGTCGCGAAAGATGCGAGCCAGTGATGCCGTTGCCGGCACCGGGCCCATCCCGAGCGCCCGCATCTTCTCGTGAACGCTGATCGGGCTGTGATCCAGCCCGGACTGCTCCAACGCTGCCGCTGGCCCATCCTCCGCAGCTCGCCTTCGGATCGCAGAGAAGGTCTCCCGGGAGATCCGGTGCTCGGCGCAGAAAGTCGTGATCGCACCGCGCGGGGCATTGATTCACGACTGTCAGAGATGTGCTGAGACATAACAACGAGAAAACGGCGGCTGTTCAACAGCCGCCGTTCCCAGTGTTTTCAAGCTATGTAGCGAGGGCGGGACTCGAACCCGCGACACCACGATTATGAGCCGTGTGCTCTAGTTGGGGCCTCCGGAAAAGCGAGTCGGCCGGCGGAATCCGCGTAATTCCGCGGATTCCGGCACTCCTGCGATCACCGTGATCACGTGGATTTTCATTCAAGTGTGGGCAAAATGTGGGCACATCTGCCCACTTCGACGTGGCACTTCGAGGGCGTCTCCGCGCGTGTCATCCTTGGGTATGGCACGGACCTGGTTGTCAGTGATGGTGGAGCTGCTCGGTGGCCGCGGTGACGAGTTGTGGCCGTGGCCCGGACGCATCTTCGCGGTCGGCCCCTCGCACACCTTCATGGATCTCGCCACCGCGATAAACGATGCCTTCGCTCGCTGGGACCTCTCACACCTGTCGATGTTCACCCTGGCCGACGGTCGGGTGATCACTGATGAAGAGACCGGAGCCGAGATGGCCGGTTCGATCAGCGGCCCAATCATCGCACCCATCGACATCATGGTTGCCAAGGTCACACGGACAGTGGAGCCGGGAGCTGAGTTTCAGTTCACTTTCGACCTCGGTGACCGTTGGACGCACCGATGCGTGGTCGGGGAGGCAAAGATCGACCCCTTAGAGGTATTGGGCATCCGACCGCCTGCCCCACTGCCGTACTGGGGGTGGGGTAACATCCCGGACCAGTACGGGCGCCGTTGGGCTACCGACGACGGTGACAGCCCGGCGCTGGCGAAGCCGAGTCGACCACACCCGATGCTGCTGCACGCGTGGCCGCTAGATCTGCTGGTGCCGAGCCTCGACCTGTCCGAGCTGCGTCAAGCCATCGCGGCGGCAGATGCGACGCGCTTTCTTGCGGCGGTGACCGGACACGACATCGATGACGCACTGCAACACGTGGGAGCCGGCATACCGATGGCGCTGGCGCAGCTACACCGGGAAGCCGAGCCGGTGGCAATGTCGGTCATCAACCGACTGTCTTGGCGCGGCGGCGCCGGTGACAGGCCGCTTGCCGAGGACCTGCTGGCGGTACTGCGCCGCGAGCCCCCGGCCGGCCGAGTGTTGCCGGTAGACCTCGACACGCTGAGCAGCGTGCTGGAAGGAGATCCAGAGCTATCGACCGGTGGCTACCTCGATCTGCGCACCGGGGAAGTGTATGACGACAGCTCCACTGACCCGACGATGGTCGGGGACAGCGCCGCCGTCGACGTGGAGGAGGAGCCCGACCGCTGGCTTCAAGTCAACCGGACCGGTTCGCAGAACGCGTGGCGAGACATGGCGGCCTTTGCCGAGCGGCAGCAGGATAAGGCCCTTCGAGAGCGGATGGACAGGGCGATCGAGGGCAAGGGTGCCTTCTCTCGGTTCCGCGACCTCCTCCACGCCGAAAACCTCAGCGAACAGTGGTACACCTTCTCAACCGACCGTCAGATGGGCCGGGCCCGCGAACTCCTCGCTGACCATGGCATCCGTCCAACGTGACATCAAGACGACGGACGCGCATGTCCACTCCCCGGCCCGGTTCCGGAAATGACCACAACGCAATCAGCGCGCTGCAATGCCGGACCTAGGGTATTCGCCGCGACGAGACCTGGCGACGGCCGCAGTGAGACTTTGAACGCCGCCTACTGCTGCAGCACATCACCTCACCCCACCTCGGTCCAGGTGATAACCGGGCAGCGGAAGCGGAGTCAAGCGAACGAAG
>NZ_JBNDHX010000080.1:0-18090 GCF_056755275.1 Leifsonia sp. HAY1-4F | reverse complement strand
GGTGATGGAGTCCGAGACGTCGGAGGCGGCATTCGATGGGGGGACTCCCCTCGCTGAAGAGATCCAAGAGCTGGCCCGGCGACGCCAGGTGATCGCTGCGACGACGCTCCCCCTCCCCTCCCGGACCCGCATCTTCACGATCTCCAACCAGAAGGGCGGGGTCGGCAAGACCACGACGGTCGTCAACCTCAGCGCCGCCCTGGCGAAGTCCGGCGCGCGAGTACTCGTGATCGACCTCGACCCCCAGGGCAATGCGTCCACGGCATTGAGCGTGGAGCACCGTGAAGGAACCCCGAGCGTCTACGACGTCATCGTGAACGACCGCGAACTCGACGAGGTGATCCAGAAGAGCCCGGAATTCGAGGGGCTCTTCGTCATCCCGGCGACGATCGACCTCGCTGGTGCCGAGATCGAACTCGTGTCCATGGTGGCACGCGAACAGCGCCTGTCGCGTGCGCTCAATCGCTTCCTCGACGAGTACGACATGGACTATGTGCTCATCGACTGCCCACCCTCTCTCGGTTTGCTCACGATCAACGCCTTCGTCGCGGCGAGCGAGGTGCTCATCCCCATCCAGTGCGAGTACTACGCGCTCGAAGGTCTGAGCCAGCTGCTCAAGAACATCCAGCTCATCGAGCGGCACCTCAACCCCAAGCTGCGGGTGTCGACCATCCTTCTGACGATGTACGACTCCCGCACCAACCTGGCGCACCAGGTGGCCACAGATGTGCGCGAGCATTTCCCCGCCGAAGCGCTGCAGACGATCATCCCCCGCTCGGTCCGCATCTCCGAGGCGCCGAGTTACGGGCAGAGCGTCATCAGCTACGACACCAACTCCAGCGGCTCCCTCTCTTACATGGAGGCGGCCGCAGAGATCGCACGAAGAGGAGCACCCCGCTAATGGCAGCGAAGCGCACTGGACTGGGCCGAGGCATCGGCGCCCTCATCCCCACGAGCGACCAGGCGACACGACCGGTCGACGTGTTCTTCCCCGACAACAGCGCCGGCGCCCTCGGCGGCGCTCTCGCTGTCGCCGAGCGTGAGCCGGACCTCGTCGCCGTGCCGGGCGCGCGCCTGGCGAACCTCTCCCCCGCCGACATCGTGCCCAACCGTGTGCAGCCGCGCGTCGAGTTCGATCGCGATGCCCTCGACGAGCTGATCGCCAGCATCCGTGAGGTCGGTGTCCTGCAGCCGGTCGTGGTCCGTCCGCTTCCGGACGAGCCGGGTCAGTACGAGCTCATCATGGGCGAGCGCCGCCTCCGCGCCACCAAGGAGCTCGGTCTCGACAGCATCCCGGCGGTCATCAAAGACACCGCAGACGAGGACATGCTGCGGGATGCCCTCCTCGAGAACCTGCATCGCAGTCAGCTGAACCCGCTGGAGGAGGCATCCGCGTACCAGCAGCTGCTGGCGGACTTCGGGATCACGCAGGAGGAGCTCGCGGGCCGGATCGGGCGGTCCCGCCCGCAGATCACCAACACCATCCGCCTGCTCAAGCTGCCCGCCGCAGTTCAGTCGCGCGTTGCGGCCGGCGTCCTGAGCGCCGGACACGCTCGGGCGATCCTCTCGCTGGGTGACGATCAGGAGGCGATGATCCGCCTGGCCGACAAGATCGTCAACGAGGATCTCTCGGTTCGCGCCGCCGAGGCGGCGGCGAGCAAGACGCCGAAGCCGGCACGCACGAAGGCGACAGCCGGACGCCATCGCGGCCACCTCGACGAGATCGCCGGACAGCTCGGAGACCGCCTCAACACGCGGGTCAAGATCTCGCTCGGAGCAAGAAAAGGCCAGATCGTGGTGGATTTCGCCACCATCCAGGACCTCAACCGCATCCTCGACGAGATCGGGCAGCCCAGCTACTCCTGACCGGGTGATCCGCGCGACGAAGCGCCGCGCCGTGGTCGAGACGACCGGTCAGGCGTCAGCCATCGCTGCGACCGCCAAAGCCGCATAGACCTCGCCGGGCTCGCGGCCGGACGCGGTGATCGCCTGCGGCATGATCGACGTCTCGGTGAGACCGGGGAGAACGTTCGCCTCCAGGAACCAGGGCTGTCCGCCCGCGTCGACGATGAGGTCGATCCGTGAGAGATGCCGCAGGCCCAGCGCGATGTGGGCCGACGTGGCCGCCTCGGCGACGGCCGCCATCACCTGCTCGTCGAGCCGGGCGGGAACATAGAACCGCGTCTCCCCGGCGTTGTAGCGCGCGTCGAACGTGTAGGCGCCGTCGACGGGCTCGATCTCGACGGCCGGAAGGGCCTCGGGGCCATCGCCGGTGTCGATGACGGCCACGGACACCTCCACCCCGTCCACCTTGCGCTCGATCAGAGCCACATCTGAGTAGGTGTACGCATCGACCATGGCGCGCGGCAGTTCTTCGGCGGTCGTCACGATGGTGACGCCCTGGGCCGATCCGCCGTGGGCGGGCTTGACCACCACCGGCAGCTCGAGACCACTCAGCACGGTCGCCAGCACGCTCCCGGCGCCGAGCTCACGGAACGTCTCCTGCGGCAGGGTCATGGACTGCGGAGTGGAGACGCCGGCGCGCTCCACGATCGTCTTGGCGGTGGGCTTGGACCAGGCGAGCCGGGATGCGTCGGCGCGGGAGCCGACGAAGGGCACGCCGGTGATCTCCAGCAGGCCGCGCAGTGCGCCATCCTCGCCGCTCGCACCGTGGAGTGCCGGCCAGACGACGTCCGGACGCGTCTCCTCGAGGAACGCCAGCAGAGAGGCGTCCGGGTCGCGGAAGACGACCCGATGGCCGAGACCGTTCAGACCGTCGGCGACACGCCGACCCGTGCGCAGCGACACATCCCTCTCGTGCGAGATACCCCCAGCGAGAACGACGATGTCGAGTGCCTTGTTTTCTACCATGATCAGGTCTTTCTCGCGCTAGCGGAGGTCGGTTGGCGGGTTGGCGCTTGTCCGGTTCCGGACTCCCGACGCCGAGAGCGGGCCCGTGCCGGCGAACGTGTCGAGCAGGTCCTGTTCTCCGCCGATGACGTTGGCGAGCCGGCGGACGCCGACCTTGATGTCCTCCGGTGTCGGGTAGCAGAACGATAGACGGATATTCTGCGCGCCCGACCCGTCCGCGTAAAATGCGGTCCCCGGTGTGTAGGCGACCAGCTCGGTCACCGCGCGTGGCAGCATCGCCTTCGAGTCGAGGTGCGGCGGAAGCGTGAGCCACACGTAGAACCCGCCGTTTGGATCGGTCCAACTCAGCTCGGGCAGGTGCTCGTTCAGAGCGGAGATCATCGCCTCCTTGCGCTCCCGGTAGACGCCGCGGAACGTGTCGATCTGCGCTCGCCAATCGGCATCCTGCAAATACTCGGAGATCACCAGCTGGCTGAAGGAGCTCGGGCTCAAGACGGCCGCCTCGTTGGCGAGGATGAGCTTCTCCCGGATGGCATGCGGCGCCAGCGCCCAGCCGGCGCGGAAGCCGGGCGCCAGCGTCTTGGAGAACGTGCCGAGGTACACGACGCCGTCCTTCTCCACCGAGCGCATCGCTGCCGGCGGCTTCTCCTCGAAGTACAGGAGTCCGTACGGGTTGTCCTCGAGCACGAGGATGTCGTTCTGCCGGGCGATCTCGAGGATCTCGAGCCGCCGCTCCCAGGTGAGAGTGACGCCTGCCGGGTTGTGGAAAGTGGGGACGGTGTAGAGGAACTTGACACGTCGGCCGGCTGCCTTGAGCCGGGCGATGTGCTCGCGCAGCGCCTCGGGGATGAGACCGTGCGCATCCATCGGGACGTGGTCGACCTCGGCCTGGTACGACTTGAAAATGACCATGGCCGTCACGTAGCTCGGCCCCTCGGCGAGGACGACATCCCCCGGGTCGATGAACAGCTTGCTGAACAGTTCGAGCGCGTGCTGCGAACCGGTCGTGACGACGACGTCGTCGGCGCTCCCGCTGATGCCCTCGAGCGCCATCACCTCGAGGATCTGCTCACGGAGCATCGGCACGCCCTGGCCGGACCCGTACTGGAGCGCGACGGCTCCCTGTTCGCGCATGACCCTATCCATCGCGCCGACGACGAGGTCTTGCGGGAGGGCGGAGACGAACGGCATGCCGCCGGCCAGCGAGACCACCTCGGGGCGGCTGGCGACGGCGAACAGAGCTCGGACCTCACTGGCGGCCAGGCCGCTGGTGCGCTGTGCGTAGTGGTGATACCACGGGTCCAGATTGTTGCCCCGCTGCTGCGGAGTGCCCTGTTCGATCACGTGTGAGTTCCGTTTCTCTGCCGTTCAGCCATGCTATGTGGGTGGAGCGCCGCGGCGAAAATCGCTGCGGCGTCCGGGGTACGAAAAGACCCGCCCGGCGGGTGAGCGCCGGACGGGTCTGAAGAGGACGGGTCGCGCTACGCCAGGTAGGCGGCCAGGTCGGCTTCGAGGGCAGGCTTCGGCTTCGCGCCGATGACGGTCTTGACGACCTCGCCACCCTGGTACACCTTCATCGCGGGGATGGAGGTGATCTGGTACTTCGCAGCGGTCTGCGGGTTCTCGTCCACGTTGAGCTTGACGATCTCGATCTTCTCCGAGTGCTCTGCGGCGATCTGGTCGAGGATCGGTCCGACGGCGCGACACGGACCGCACCACTCGGCCCAGAAGTCCACCAGAATGGTCTTCTCGCTGTTGAGGACGTCCTGCTCGAAGCTGGCGTCCGTGACCGAACGTGCTGCTGACATTATCTGTATCTCCTTATGCGGTGGTCGTGAGTTCGAGATCACCCGACGCGCCATCCGCTGCAGCGTCGAGTAAGTTCTGGGGAAGCGAGGCCAGGTAGTGCTCCGCGTCGAGCGCGGCGACCGTTCCCGACGCCGCGGCGGTGACCGCCTGGCGGTAGGTGGGATCGACGACGTCGCCGGCGGCGAAGACGCCCGGCAGGTTGGTCTTCGAGCTGCGTCCGTCGACGGCGATGGTCCCCTCCGCCGTGAGGTCGAGCTGACCGTGCACCAGGTGGACGCGCGGGTCGTTGCCGATCGCGATGAACAGGCCCTGCAGCTGCAGCTCGCTCTCCTCGCCGGTGACGAGGTTGCGGAGCGTGACGTTCTGCACCTGCTCGTCGCCGCCGATTCCGACGACCTCCGAGTTCCAGATGAACTCGATCTTGTCGTTGGCGAACGCACGGTCCTGCATGATCTTGGATGCCCGGAGCGAGTCGCGACGGTGGATGACGTACACCTTGTCCGCGAAGCGGGTGAGGAAGTTCGCCTCCTCCATCGCCGAGTCGCCGCCGCCGATGACCGCGATCGTGCGCTGACGGAAGAAGAACCCGTCGCAGGTGGCGCACCAGGAGACACCGTGACCGGACAGGCGCTCTTCGTCCTCCAGGCCGAGCTTGCGGTAGGCGGACCCGGTCGCGAAGATCACAGCAAGCGCCTCGTGGGTCGCACCCGAGCCGAGCGTGACCTTCTTGATCTCGCCGGTCAGGTCGATCGACACGACGTCGTCGAGCACGATCTCGGTTCCGAACCGCTCGGCCTGCGCCTGCATCTTGAACATCAGGTCCGGTCCCATGACGGCCTCGGGGAAGCCCGGGAAGTTCTCGACCTCTGTGGTGTTCATGAGCTCGCCGCCGGCCTCGACGGACGAGGCGATCAGGAGCGGCTTCAGGTTGGCGCGGGCCGCATAGATGGCCGCGGTGTAACCGGCTGGGCCGGAACCGATGATGATGATCTGCCGCACGGAGGAACTCCTTGACCTGTTCTGACGCCCCTGACCGGAGGCATCGACCTGTAGAACACATCCTAGGCGGATGCTATTCCGTGTCACCTGGGCGCGCGCGAGCGGCCTTCCAGACGGTTCAGGACGGGCGCGAGACCGCTCTCGAGGTCGGGCGAGCGCAGGATGGCGAGGAACCCGACGTACACGACCAGCATGACCACGCCGATCACCGCGGTCGCAGCGATCGCGGCGAGGGGACCGCTCACCGGGAACGCACCTGCCTCGACGCCGCCCAGGATGACCAGGAAGCCCGCGCCCGCTGCCATGGCGGCCAGCCCGGCCACGACGAAGCGCCAGAGGGAACCGAGGATGCGGCCTCCATCCACTCCCCCGGTGCGACGGCGTAACAGGGCGAACGCGAGGACCGCCTGCACCACGCTCGCGAGCGAGACGACGAGGGCGACGGCTGCCGCACGAGTGGTCGGAGGGACGGCGAAGCAGACGAGCACGCCGACCACGATGATGGCGACCTGCGCGAGCGTGAAGAGGAAGGGTGTGCGCGTGTCGCCGAGGGAGTAGAACGCGCGCTGCGCCATGAAGACCAGCGAGAACGGAACCAGGCCCACCATGTATGCGACCAGGACCAGGCCCATGGCCTGGTAGTCGGAGGTGAAGACGCGCGCGACCGGGTAGGCGACGACGATCAGGGCGGCCGACGAGAACACGATGAAGAACATGATGGAGCGCGCGGCCGACGAGAAGTCCTGCCGGAACTCGGTCACCGATCCTCGATGCGCGTGTTCCGCCATGCGCGTGTAGAACGCCGTCACGATGGAGACCGCGATGATGCCGTGCGGGAGCATGAAGATCAGCCAGGCGTTCGCCATGACGAACGGACCCGCGAAATCCTGGCCGGCGGAGTTGGCGACGTTGGTCTCGATGAGTCCTGCGAGCTGGGTCGCGATGAGCATCCCGAATGTCCATCCGGCCGCTTTGCCCGCCGTCCCCAGGTTGACCCCGCGCCAGCCGAAGTCGAAGCGGAACCGCAGCCCGACCCTCCGCCAGAAGACGAAGAGGATGAGCGCCTGCACCGCGATGCCGAGGGTCGCTCCCCCGGCGAGCAGTGCGACCATCCCGAACGACCACTGGCTGTGGTGGTTACTCGACGAGTATGCGCCGAAGGCCAGGATGAAGGCGCCGAGCAGCACGATGGCGACGATGTTGTTGACCACGGGCGCCCAGGTGAACGGCCCGAACGACTTTCGAGCGTTGAGGACCTCGCCGAGCAGCGTGTAGAGGCCGAGGAAGAAGATCTGCGGAAGGGACCAGTAGGCGAACGCGGTCGCCAGCTGAGCCTGCTCGCCACGCAGACCGTAGAGCGCCACGAGCAGAGGGGAGAGGAAGGTCGCCACGACCGCGACAGCAGCGAAGACCATGATCCCGAGCGTGACCAGCTTGTTGATGTAGGCCCGGCCGCCATCGGCATTCACCGAAGCCCGCACGATCTGAGGCACCAGGATGGCGTTCAGGATGCCTTGCGCGATGATCGCGTAGATGCTGTTGGGCACGATGGTCGCCGTGCTGTACGCGTTGGCCGCGAAGCTGATCGCGCCGATGGCCTGGACCAGCAGCCACGCCTTGGCGAAGCCGAGGAGCCTCGACACCAGCGTGCCGGAGGCGAGCATCGCGCTCGCGCGGCCGACGCTAGCCACCTGGACGCTCCCCTGGTTCGGCGGGCCCGTCCGGCCCGGGGACGCTCGCGGGAGCCGGGTCGTCCGGCGCGGTCAGGGGCTCGCTCTCATCCTGACTGCGACCCTCCTCCTCGGTCCCGCCCTCCTCAGGCCGGTCGCCGATCGCGTCGTCACCCTCTGCCGCCTTCGACCTGCGTCGCAGGATGTTGCGCACGATCCCGAACCCGAACAGCAGCACCAGCAGGATGCCGAACACGAGCGCGCCGATGCCCTCCCAGTCGGCATGCACATCCACGGTCACCGATGTCGGGTCCCCGATCGGGACGCCGGTCGGGCTGTAGAGGTGGAGCGACAGGACGACCTGACCGTTGCCGACCTTGGCCTTCACCGGGATCAGGACGGCGGACCGGGAGTCCTGCAGGATGCGCTTGGTGGTCGACTGGTCGACTTCGAGACGGCTGTTGGAGGGCGCGGCGGTCAGCACGACGGTCGCCGCGTCGTCGGACAGCTCGTTGCTCACGGTGAACGGGATGGAGCCTTGCGCGCTGACGAGGTTCACGTTCTCGGTGGGCAGGATGTGGATGGAGTGGAGCGTGGCAACCGTCGCGCGCCGCTCCTTCACGACGGCGGCGTTCCAGTCCGCCCGCGGGTTCAGCCAGGAGACGGCGAGCACTGACAGGAGGCTCGCCCGCGTCCGTCCGGTGAGCCGGGTCGGGTCGTCGAGGACGGTGGCGAACTGCCCGATCGACCCCTCGTCCTGTACGAGAGCGCGGATGTTCGCGACGCGGTCGTTCGCCTCCGGTGCGTCGACGAGGTCGAAGCCCGACGTGGGAGTCCCACTCCGGACCGCCGCGAAGGTCGCGGGGGACGCCCACGGCGAGGAGAGCAGGGTGTTGAGCGTTCGCTCCAGCTGCGTCCCGCTGGACGGCCAGGAGCGATCCAGCGCTACGAGCAGCCGGCGGCTCTCACCCGGCTCCTGGGCGATGAGCTCCAGCTGAGCGTTCACCTTCGACATGGCGGCGTTCCAGGCCGTGTCGCTGGGGGCCGACACCGCCTGCCGCAGGGCTTCGCTGATCGCCTGGTCGGAAGCGAGGAGGTGGTCCTGACCGGCGGCGATCGCGGCGTTCGGCGTCGCCTCGAGAGTGGCAGCGTTGGTGTTGCTTCCGGACACGATGGTGGTGGTGAGGCCGGCGGTGGCGAGCGGTGCGAGATCTGCGTGGCGCAGCGTCTTGTCGCCCGCCCAGCCGATCCCGCTGAGCGTGTAATTCCAGGCGAGCAGGCTCTGGATCGTCGGCAGCACCGGTCCGGCGGTCGGCGTCGGGGACGGCGTCGAGGGTTCCGCTCCGGGGGTGGGAGCGGGAGTGCCGGTCGGCGGCTCGCCCACAGGTGTCGGCGCCGGGGTGAAGTTCTTGGGGTCGGTCGCGTAGCCGAGGGAGGTCGGCGCGAGCGGCGCGGGAAGCCCTGCCTGGATCTGCCCGGCGACATCCGCGTCCGCGTAGCCGAGAGGGAAGGTCGGGTTGGGGAGATCGGCGAGGCGGTTCAGCCACTCCACCGCCGTGGCGGGTGCTGCGTTGCCGAGGATGCGGATGGACGCGAGGATCATCGGGTCGATGCCCAGCGTGACGGTCGTGTGGCCGACCAGACCATCCAGCTCCCGGGTCAGGATGCCGTTCGGCGCGGTGTAGGTGGCCAGATCGTTGGCGGCGATCAGTCCGTCCGAGCCGGCCGGGGTCACGATCGGGAGCACGACGCCGATGCCCGTCTGCTTCGATGCGCCGCCGGCGTCCCAGACGACCGAGCCCCTGGCCTCCGCGTCGGCCGCCCCGGCGTGAACCGACGCGCCGATGCCGAACACCGCGGAGGCCGTACGGGCGGCGAACGGGATCGAGGCTGCGGGAACGGCGACCCGGACGACGGTGCTGGACCCCGGCTCGAGCGTGTTGAGCTGCGCCTGGCCGAGAGTGACGGCGTCGGAGACCTTGTCCGTGGAGGTCAACCAGCCGGCGAGGGCCTTCCGATCGCTGCGCGGGGAGGGATCCAGCCAGAGGGTCACCGTTCCGGATGCGTAGGCCGTTGCGGTCGGATTGGATACGGTGATCGAGACGCCCAGGTCCTTCCCGGGCCCGAGGACTCCTCCCCCATCGGCCGTGATGGCCGCTGTGGGATGGGATCCGTGCGGAGCCGGGGCGGAAGCCGTGGGCGTCGGCGTGGAGGTCGCAGCGGCGGCGGGCGCGACCGCGCCTGCGATCGCCAGACCGGCGGTGACGGCCGCCACGACAGCGGAGGTCGCTGCGCGCTGCAGGCGGGCGTGGAGCCGCGCACCCCTGCCGAGGGTGGGGGAGGCTGCGCTCATGCGTCGACGCGCGATCCCTGCTCGGCCTCCATGACCTCGATTGTAGAGGCCACCCCCTGAGAGGCCGGCGAGCGGTGCCGTTAAACTGGGGCACCATGCAGAGCGTCGCCGAATCCCTCGAACGCCTCGGCGACCTCGCACGTACGCCCTCGGTCGCCCGGCTCGCCGACGCGTTCCAGGCCGCCGGCTTCGAGCTTGCGCTCGTCGGCGGCCCGGTCCGGGATGCGCTGCTCGGCCGGGTCGTCCACGATCTCGACCTGACGACGGACGCCCGACCCGACGACATCCTCCGCATCGTCGGACCCGTAGCGGACGCGGTCTGGGACGTGGGCCGGCAGTACGGCACCATCGGCGCGCGCTTCGGGGACGACACCGTCGAGATCACGACGTATCGCAGCGACAGCTACGACGGCACCACGCGGAAGCCGGAGGTGGAGTTCGGGGACAGCCTCGAGGGCGACCTGCTGCGCCGCGACTTCACCGTCAACGCGCTCGCTCTCCGCCTCCCGGAGGTCCGCCTCGTCGACCCGTCCGGCGGCGTCGAGGACCTGATCGCCGGGACCATCACCACGCCGAGCACTCCGCAGATCTCGTTCGGCGACGATCCCCTCCGGATGATGCGGGCAGCACGTTTCACCGCGCAGCTGGGGTTCACGGTCGATGCGGAGACGCGCGACGCGATGACCGCGATGGCCGACCGGATCGAGATCGTCAGCGCAGAGCGGGTCCGTGATGAGCTGAGCAAGCTCCTCCTCGCCGACGAACCGCGAGCGGGACTCGAGCTCCTGGTCGAGACCGGGCTGGCGGACCACGTGCTGCCCGAGATCCCGGCCCTGCAGCTGGAAGCGGACGAGCACCACCACCACAAGGACGTGTACCAGCACAGTCTCACGGTGCTGGAGCAGGCGATCGGCTACGAGAAGGAGCGCCACCCCGGCGAAGCGCCCGACCTCATCCTGCGGCTGGCGGCCATCCTGCACGACATCGGCAAGCCCGCGACCCGTCGCTTCGAGCCCGGTGGCGCGGTCAGCTTCCACCACCACGACATCGTGGGCGCGAAGCTCGCCAAGAAACGGCTCACCGCCCTGCGGTTCGACAGGGCGACGATCGATGCCGTCGCGCGCCTGATCGAGCTCCACCTCCGGTTCTTCGGCTACACGGACGGACACTGGACCGACTCCGCCGTCCGCCGGTACGTCCGCGACGCCGGGCCCGAGCTCGACCGGCTGCACATCCTCACCCGCGCCGATGTGACGACCCGGAACCGCCGCAAGGCCGACCGTCTCGGTTTCGCGTACGACGACCTCGAGGCGCGCATCCGCGAACTGCAGGAGCAGGAAGAGCTGGATGCCGTGCGGCCGGACCTGAACGGCGAGCAGGTCATGAGCATCCTGGGCCTCCGCCCGGGCCGCGAGGTGGGTCAGGCGATGCGGTTCCTGCTGGAGCTGCGTCTCGACGAGGGTCCGCTCGGCGAGGAGGAGGCCGCGCGGCGGCTGCTCGCCTGGTGGGCGGATCGCTGACCGTCGTCGCCTCGCTCTCGTCCGCGTCATTTCGTCCACAGGGGCGGATGGGCCGGGGTTCTCCACCGATTCGTCTCCCGGCGGCCGACGGATGCGCGCGCTCGGCGACAGTGGGTTCATGACCGAGATCACCGCCGGCTGGCGCCCCGCATCCACATCCGTTACCCTAGGTAAGTTGCCCGGGCGGAGCCCTGCCCATGCAACCGATGTGAAACAACCCTCCTGCTGCAGAACGTCTGCAGCCGCTGAGACCAGAGGAGGTGGGTTAGTCATGCATCAGTACGAGTTGATGGTCATCCTCGATCCAGAGATCGATGAGCGCACCGTGGCTCCGAGCCTTGACAAGTTCCTCAATGTCGTCCGGAACGACGGCGGAACGATCGACAACGTCGACATCTGGGGACGTCGTCGCTTGGCTTACGAGATCAACAAGAAGACCGAAGGCATCTACGCCGTCGTGCAGCTCACCGCGACCGGTGACACCACGAAGGAGCTCGACCGCCAGCTGAAGCTCAGCGAGGCCGTCATGCGCACCAAGGTGCTCCGCGCCGAGGAGGCGATCGCTCAGGTCGCCGCCGCTCAGCAGCGCGCTGACGAGAAGGCTGCCCGCAAGGCCGCCACCGCCGCCGAGAAGGTCGGCGCCTAGTCCGATGGCCGGCGAGACCATCATCACCGTGGTGGGCAACCTCACGGCTGACCCCGAGCTGCGCTACACGCAGAACGGGCTCGCGGTTGCCAACTTCACGATCGCGTCCACTCCCCGCACGTTCGACCGTCAGGCGAACGAGTGGAAGGACGGCGAGGCTCTGTTCCTCCGCGCCAGCGTGTGGCGCGAGTTCGCGGAGCACGTCGCCGGATCGCTGACCAAGGGCTCGCGCGTCATCGCGCAGGGTCGCCTGAAGCAGCGCTCCTACGAGACGAAGGAAGGCGAGAAGCGCACCAGCATCGAGCTCGAGATCGACGAGATCGGGCCCTCGCTGCGCTACGCCACCGCACAGGTCACGCGTGCCCAGTCCTCGGGACGCGGTCCCGGCGGCTTCGGTGGCGGCGCTCCCGCCGTCGACGAGCCGTGGGCGGCCTCCGCACCGGCAGACCCGTCCGCGGGCGCCGACGTGTGGAACACTCCCGGCTCCTACAACGACGAGACCCCCTTCTAAAGGGCCCCTCACATTCATCAGCCCGCCGGGCAGCACCGGACGGGCGGAAAGCAAAGGAAATCATGGCTGGAAAGTCGAGCGGCGACCGCCGCAAGCCGATCCGCAAGGGCAAGGACGGCAAGAACGCCGCTCCCGCGAAGTCCGTTCGCGTCGGCGTCATCGATTACAAGGATGTCGCCACCCTGCGCAAGTTCATCTCGGAGCGTGGAAAGATCCGCGCCCGCCGGATCACCGGTGTCTCCGTCCAGGAGCAGCGCCTCATCGCCCGCGCGGTCAAGAACGCGCGCGAGATGGCACTGCTCCCCTACGCCGGCTCCGGCCGCTAAGGAGAAGCGACATGTCGAAGGTAATTCTCACGCACGAGGTCACCGGCCTCGGCTCGGCCGGTGACGTCGTCGACGTCAAGAACGGCTACGCCCGCAACTTCCTCGTCCCCAAGGGCTTCGCGATCGCGTGGACCCGCGGTGGCGAGAAGCAGGTCGAGCAGATCAAGGCGGCCCGCGTCGCTCGCGAGCTGCACACCGTCGAGCAGGCTCAGGACCTCAAGGCCAAGCTCGAGGCGACCAAGGTCAAGCTGACCGTCAAGGCGGGCCGCGAGGGCCGTCTGTTCGGTTCGGTCAAGACCGGCGATGTCGCGGACGCCGTCAAGGCGGCCGGCATCGGCGAGCTGGACAAGCGGAAGATCGAGCTTCCCAACCCGATCAAGGTCGTCGGCGACCACGAGGCGACCGTGCGTCTGCACGACGACCTCTCGGCCGTCATCAGCCTTCAGGTGGTCGCCGCCAAGTAGGCGCACGCACAGCGGAGTGTAGCGGTGGGCGAAGGCCCGCCGCTACACCTCGTTAAGCGACTTTTCCCCCGTTCTGTACACAGGTCGGCGGCACCGCGAGCCAAGGTTGAACACCGGGTTCAAGGAACTTTCTACCCACAGGGTGGGGAAAGTAAAACACCTGGTCAGACGGGACATGTCTGCAGAAACTTCCTTCTTGTCCACAGGCTTCCACACACCTTCTACACACGCTCTACGGCGTTTCGCGCAGATTATCCCCAGTTTTATCCACAGGCTGAGTTGTGAGAGTGGACAGGGGTTCATATGGTGGACGGACGTCGATGGACGGCAGCCGCGGATGAGCGGCGATGTCGGAGGTCGTCCCGACAATCGAACCGGGGGGCTTTCCGCGTGACGAACGCGGGAAGGTGTCCCACGGCTGTTCCGTCATGCCCGGAGCGTGAAGTGAGGAGAGAACGTGTCGATCGCCCATATCGGTCTGGCCGACGGTCGTGACCCGGGCGAGGCCCGTTCCCCCGAGCGGACGCCTCCGCACGATCTCCTGGCGGAGCAGAGCGCCCTCGGCGGCATGCTGCTCAGCAAGGATGCGGTGGCCGACGTCGTCGAAGTCGTGCGCGGGACGGATTTCTACATCCCGAAGCACGAGATCGTCTACGACGCCATCCTGTCGCTGTACTCCCACGGTGAGCCCACGGACGTGATCACTGTCACCGACGAGCTGACCAAGATCGGCGAACTCTCCCGGGCCGGCGGAGCAGAGTACCTGCACACCCTGACCAGCCTCGTCCCCACCGCCGCCAACGCCGGCTACTACGCCAACATCGTCGCCGAGAAGGCCCTCCTCCGCCGCCTCGTCGAAGCCGGCACCCGGATCACGCAGATGGGCTACAAGGCCGAGGGCGAGGTTCTCGACCTCGTCAACAGCGCACAGGCCGAGATCTACTCGGTCACAGGCACGCAGGAGGTCGAGGACTACGTCCCGCTCACCGAGGCCGTGACCGTCGCCATCGACGAGATCGAGGCCGCGAAGCACAAGGACGGCTCCATGACCGGAGTCCCCACCGGCTTCGCCGAACTGGACGAGCTGACCAACGGCCTGCATCCCGGTCAGATGGTCATCGTGGCGGCCCGTCCGGCGCTCGGAAAGTCGACCCTCGCGCTCGACTTCGCCCGTGCTGCCGCCATCAAGCACGACATGGCCACCATCTTCTTCTCCCTCGAGATGGGCCGAAGCGAGATCGCGATGCGCCTGCTGTCCGCCGAGTCCTCCGTCCCCCTGCAGAACATGCGCAAGGGAACGGTCGACAACCGCGACTGGACGACCATCGCATCCACGCGCGGCCGCATCAACGACGCTCCTCTTTATATCGACGACAGCCCGAACATGACGCTGGTCGAGATCCGCGCCAAATGCCGCCGGCTGAAGCAGCGCGTCGGGTTGAAGATGGTCGTCATCGACTACCTCCAGCTGATGACGAGCGGCAAGCGCGTAGAGAGCCGTCAGCAGGAGGTCAGCGAGTTCTCCCGAGCCCTGAAGCTCCTGGCTAAGGAACTCCAGGTCCCCGTCATCGCACTGTCCCAGCTGAACCGTGGCCCCGAGCAGCGCGCCGACAAGCTCCCGGCCCTCAGCGACCTCCGTGAGTCGGGATCGATCGAGCAGGACGCCGACGTCGTCATCCTGCTTCACCGCGAGTCCGCCTACGAGAAGGACAACCCGCGAGCGGGCGAAGCCGACCTCATCGTCGCCAAGCACCGAAACGGCCCCACCCGAACCGTGACAGTGGCGTTCCAGGGCATGTACTCCCGGTTCGCGGACATGGCCCCGATCTAATCCTCGTGTCGACCGCCAATATAGATTGCCGATGCGCGTCTCGAAGCGCCGTGGCCCTTGACCCCCACCCGCGAATGCGGGGCATCGGCCGGAGTCATGAATCGGTACCGTGACTAGTAGGCGGCCGAGGGCCACGACGCCGTCAATCAAACGCGTGGGGACTGGGTGACTTGGCTTTCGGGGGGTCTCGCGTGAAGGACGTTGGTCGATCCAACGATCGCCAGACCTCGGAGCCCGTAAATGCCGTTCGCGAATTGGCCATCGACTGGGGTCTCAAGGACGGCGTCCGCGTCGCGATGCATTTGAAGTTGCGATGCGCCCAAACGACCGCAAACGTGTAGGGGCTTGATGGTCGACTCAGACACATTTATGGACGAGAGGCAGCGACGGATTCTTGCAGCTCTCGAGGACAAACGGTCGGAGCTAGCCAACTTCTACCGAACAGCATTGATGCTGCTCGGCGGGGAGCTTGAAATGCCCGACTCGCGGACTCGCGTAGCGTTCATCTGCCACTGCATGCGCGAGGTCATGAATCGGGTTCAAGGTTCCCTCGGACGTCCGTCTGCCCCGAAGTTCAAGCCACCCTCAAGCGAGCAACTCAAGGCGCTCCCGGACCTGCTAGCGAGATTCCCTGAACTCGAGTTGGACCGCGACAGTGACCTGGTCCCGGTTCCACAAGAAGTCGCCGCTGCCATGGACAACCTGTTCAAAGCCGCCGTCCATGAGAAGCGCCGGATTAGAGACGATGTGGCTGCCTTGATCACAGACGACGGGAACGCTAGCCATGCTGCAGTGGCGCGCTGGATCGAGTCTCGCGGCTACTTCGTGAAGTGGGCGCACCTTCACGAGCGTGATGTTGAGGAAGGCGAATTGCCTAGCGATGACGAGATTAGTGAGCACGTCGAAGTCTTCGACGAGCTACTAGATGGAGTCATCAATCCCTTCTTCGCGACGCGGCACTCCATCGACGATCTACTCGCGGAAATCAACTCAACCGAGGAGCGTACAGATGGCTAGCTTTCGCGCTCCGACGCCAGAACAGGTGCGGGCAACCCTACTCAAGATCCCGACCTACCAACTTCGGCGAGTGTTCTACGACGGGCTTGAGAACCCACTTTGGGTCCGTCCGCTCCTAGACGCAGGGGCATTCACCAACCCTCCGGAGCCTGAACCCACTCCGGATGGGTACATCCGCGATACCTACTGGCCCGAACTTTCATACTTGACTCGCATCGCTACTGAATCGCCCGACGACGTGGTGGACGTGTTGCTTCGGCTCGAGGCGAGCAACAACGCCTGGGTGCGTCGCGCCGTGTTCGAAATCGCTTCTCAGATCCCTGCTGAGTCCGGCGCTCGGTTGGAGCCGCTCATTAAGGCCTGGGTGAAGTCAGGGATTGGGTGGAGAACCGAGTCGCGCTCGCTGGTGTCGCTTGCCATCAACCTCCTCGAAGGCGGACAGACCCGACTTGGTCGCTGGCTCACGAACGTCTTGTTCGAGCCTCGCCCTGGCGACGAGACCGAGTCCATCCGAAAGCCGGAGCTTTTCCTGGAGGATTACTGGTACGAAGAGGAACTACCGCGGATGATTCCTGCCCTAGGCGAGAACGCGCTGAGGGCGCTTGTCGGATGGCTGAGGGCATACGTCAACTCCTCCGGTCACGCTTCTGGTGAGCACGACTTCAGCGCAATGGACCGGTCATCGATCGACGTGCGTGGCGACTCCACAGATCGGCCGGAAGACGCCCTCATCGATGCCGTTCGCGATGTTGCGGTCCCCGCCATGCGCGCGGCACCGGCAGACACCGTCAAAGTTCTCCTGGGTAGCGGCGTGAAGCTATTGAGGAAGATCGCGATCTACGTTGCAGGCGAGGCAATTCGTCAGGAACTCGACGCAGGAGGAAACGTTGTCGCCCTCTTGGAACCGGCGAAGCAACTGCTTGGCGATCAAGAATCCGATGATGAGTACCTTCGCGTTGAGTACGCGCGACTAGCACAGGCCGTCGCTCGGGCAGACGGGTCTGCGACGTCGGTAGTGACGCCGTTCCTCGAGAAGGCATTCGCCGCCGACCTCGCCTGGATGCGAGAGCGACTCGTTCGCCCGGAAGGTCTTACCGATCAGCAATGGGCAGAGAGCATTCATGCCAAGGCTCAGCGATACCGGCACAGTTGGCTCTCTGCAATTGGCCACAACGCGTTGCCAGAAGTCCTGCGTGAGGATCTGGCGAAGCTCGACAAGGAGAACGGCCCAATCGATGACCCTCTGGAGCCATTGGGTCGAGTGACAAGCTGGACTGGCCCCAACTCACACACGAGCCAGGACCAAATGGCTGCGATGGCGCCGACCGAGCTTGTTGTTCACCTTGCGAGCTGGCATGACAACGGCGATGGCTGGGGTCCCGAACCCTCCCACGAAGGCCAGGGCAGAGCGCTCTCAGGGCTTCTGACGACAAATCCACTCGCCCTGAAGGAAGTACCCCAGCTTGGGAACAAGCTTCGCCCCACGTACCTGCGCGCGATCTTGCAGGGTTGGGAAGCGGCGAGCAAAGCGGGTCTCGAACTCGATTGGTCCCAGGTTGTCGAGCTAGTGGAGTACGTACTCGATCACCCTCTTGCCTCTCCCTTTCCTGTTGAAGGCCGTGACTTCGATGACGACCAGGACTACCGCGGTGCAAAGGACGCGGCCGTCGGGTTGATCGAGGAATTGCTCAAAAAGCGAGGGTCCGTCGCGGTTCCCTTCCACTACGAAGAGAGGCTCGCTCGACTCCTGATTGATCGGTCGGATGATGAGGATGCCTGGACCGATTACGACACCTACCATCACGAGGGCTCAGGGTGGGACCCGCTCAACATGTCGCTAAATTGGCAGTGGCCAAGCCGGGTCCGAGCGTTGATCGTCGCCGCCGCCAGTTCCGAGAATGCGTCATGGCGGGATGACGCCCTCAAAGCGATTGAGCGCGAGGCGTCACGCGTCGATAAGCACGGCGCCGGCCGAGCCGCTCTTGGCGAGGGCTTCGGCAGACTTCTTCACTCAGCGCCGGACTGGATAAGAGCTCATCTGGAGGAGCTGGTCGGCACTCGCGATGGTGTTTC
>NZ_JBNDHX010000079.1:0-18191 GCF_056755275.1 Leifsonia sp. HAY1-4F | reverse complement strand
GCAACCGCCTCCGCGGTGGCCTGTCAGGGACTACTGCAGGCAGAACTCGTTCCCTTCTGGGTCACGCAGCTGGTAGTAGTGCTCATGCACGGGTCCCCAACTCTGGTCGACGAGCCGGACGACAGTAGCGCCGAGCGCTACTAACCTGTCTTTCTCCGCATCCAGCTCCTCATCGGTGGGAGGGCGCCCCTGCACGGCATGGACATCAATGTGCACCCGGTTCCGCCCGGCCTTCGGGCCGTCGGCGTGGTGGAAGAACAACCGCGGACCGGTGCCGTCCGCGCTCTCGACGAGTCCCCGCCGGTCCAGTTGCTCCTCACTGAGCCCGCTCGCGAGGAGCATCTCACGGAACTCGCCATCGATCCGCTGGGGTGGGTAACGGAAAACCTCCGCCCAGAAGTCAGAAAGCCGTATCGGGTCGTCGGCGTAAAAGACGATGTTGCCCAGAGTCGCCATGCGCCCGTCCTTCCAGACCAGTGTGCGTCCGCAACGCCCGCTGATCTCAACCGTCAACGCGTCACGGGCTTGATTCGCTCCAAGTTACACGCCACTCCCAGGGCATTGGCAACGGTTGGCCCGTCGTACCTCGCCGGAAATCGTCTTGCGCGGGACGCCTAACACTCAGCAAGCCGATCCGTGGTCCGAGTCTCGGGCCGATGCGTGCCGTCCCCTCGATCGCGTACAGTCCCGGTCGTATACCCTGGGCTGCTGAGGAGATCCCCGTGCAACCAGAACTAGTCACTTCCCCCGACGCTGTAGACGTTGTCAGCCTTTGCTGGCGTCGCCTTGGTGACGCTCGCTCTGGGCTTATGCACCTAAGGCAATCCCGGGCGGCGCGAAGCGTTCTCGCGGGCTTGGTTCCGCCGACTGATCGGGACCAGACGGTGACCGCGGCTGCCGTGCCGGTGCCACGTCGCGCGGCATCGAGAGAGCTCCGCCGGGACCCCGTCCTCCTAGGCGGGCCCGGGTCATCGGCGTCACAACACTCGTGATCTCCATCGACAGCGCCTCGGCTGTTCCTCCTTACGAACAGATTCGTCTGCAGTTCCAGCGTCAGATCACCGATGGTGCTCTCCTCGTCGGGGCGAAGCTGCCGACGATCCGGGACCTTGCATCCGACCTGGGTCTCGCGGTGAACACAGTGGCCCGTGCGTACAAGGAGTTGGAGAGCGACGGATTCGTGCAGACGCGAGGACGGGCGGGGACCGTGGTGGCTTCCTCAGCCGACGACACCAAGAACCGAGCCGAGGCTGCCGCGATCGACTTCACCAGCCAGATGATGCGCCTCGGCATCAAGCCGGATGTCGCTCTCGAGCTAGTGGCCAAGGCCCTTCACGAAGCGTGATCGTCCCGCGCCGAGCGGCCGGTCAACGAATTGTCGGAATGCTTCGCTTCGGAAGCGTGGGTTGCGTTGCGCCAGTTCTAGCGACAGTGAATCTGGCTTCCGTTCTCATCGTCGTCGGCTTGGTCGCCCGGGGGATTTTCGGTGCGTTGCATATTGGCTATGGCCCGCCGTCGCAGCAGAGCTGCTGTTGATCGCAGGGATGATGCTTTGGCTGATCGCCGGCCTCGCCTACCGAAGAGCAGGAGCGAAGTAAATCCGGTGAAGTACATCTTCCAATAAGCTCTGCCGTCGATATTCGTGATTCGCGGGCTTTGTGTACGCCTGCGCTGTTCACGGATGCGGCGGTGTGGTCGTGGGGCAGGTTGATGACCATCCCGTATTGGGTCTTCCGTTCTCTGAGGGTGACCTTTGCTGAGGCCGAGCCGACACCGACGATGAGGTCACCTTCCCAGTGCCCGGCGGTTTCCTTTGTCTCGATCTCTGCGGGTCGCTGGTCGATCATGACCATGTTCCGGCTGCGGGATCCTTGGCCGGTGCGGGTGCGCCAGCGGGTCTTGCGGATGCGACGTCCGGTGCGCAGTTTCAGCGCGTAGCGTTTGTGCAGCCCTGGGTGCTCGCGCACCAGCAGGGCTCGGTAGATGGTCTCGTGACAGACCCGGGCTGCGCGTGCGGGATGTCGTAATGCTGCGCCGACGACTGCAGATCAATCGCACCGCGACCGAAGTGAACGGAAACGTCGTCGAGGGCCTCCCTAAGACCTGGGAAAAGCGTTCCGTCCCGTTCCCACCATTTCTCGCCGAACCCCTAGCGCGCCTGTGCGAAGGGAAGGAACCCGACGACCTGCTGTTCGCGGACCGCTTCGGCGGCTTCCTCAGGCGCCCCAGCGCCAGCAACAACAAGCGCTCCTGGTTCCTGACCGCGCTCGCGCAAGCAGGCCTCGAGCGGCTCACACCGCACGACCTCCGCCATGCCGCCTCGAGCCTCGTCGTCAGCTCAGGAGCGAACGTGAAAGCCGTCCAACGGATGCTCGGACACAAGTCCGCAGCGATGACGCTGGATACCTATGCAGACCTCTTCGATGATGACCTGGATGCGGTTGCGATGCGCCTAGATGCCGGAGGCCGTCAGAAAAATGTGGGCAAAGTGTAGGCACAGCGTGGGCGCAGCGACGACTGAACGAACCCAGGAGTGCCGAACTTCCGCGTAATCATTGGGATCGCGAGACAGAGGCCGAAAAAAGAAAATGGCGGAGAATGGGGGATTCGAACCCCCGAGGGCTTGCACCCAACACGCTTTCCAAGCGTGCGCCATAGGCCACTAGGCGAATTCTCCTGGCGTCGCCTTCCGCTCTCGCGGCCGGCGGCTCACAGTATCCTACGTGATCCGCGGCGGTGCTCGCGCACGCGTCATCCAGCGCCAGCCGCTACAATGATTTCCGGCTCCCCACGTGGCGCCATCCAGGCCAACTCCCCCAGGGCGGAAACGCAGCAAGGGTAACCGGGCTCTGGCGGGTGCGTGGGGAGTCTTTTCTTGTGCAGCCGCAGACCACCCGCTCCGCGTATATTGTGCGCGATGGTGCCGCGTCTTCTACGCGCTGTAGAATGATCGTGTCTTCCAGTGGATCGATGGACGGACGGGATGCGGACGTGACTGAGGAGTTGACCGAGCTGGCGACCGAGGCCTACGTCGTCGGCTTCCCGCTGGTCCTCGACCTGGAGCAGGTCGTCCGGTTCACCGAGCACGGCATCGACGGCGTGCCTCCCGCGCCTTTCAACTCTTTCGCGCATGAACGCAGCCTGCCGGGTCCGGACGACGCGTCCGTCTCGGCCGACCCCGACATCCTGTTCTCCATCGCGCAGGTCGACCTCGGCGCTGGGCCGATCCGGCTGACCGTGCCGGAGGCGGGGGAGCGGTACCACGTACTCCAGTTCGTGGACGCGTGGACGAACAGCTTCGCCTACCTCGGGACGCGCGCCACCGGTGGCCACGGAGGCGAGTTCCTGCTCCTCCCGCCCGAGGCTGACGGGCCTGCCGTGGAGACCGCTGCGGAGCGGGATGGCGACACGGAAGCGGATGCACCCGGCCCGCGCACCATCCACTTCCCCACCCGCGTCGCGACGATCGTGGGGCGCTGGGCTGTCGACGGCGAGGACGACCTCCAGGCGGTTCACGCCTGCCAGGATGCTCTGGCCCTGACACCGCTTGCCCCTTCGCCTGCGGAGAGCGTTCCGCTGGTCCCCGCCGAGGCCAGCGAGGCCCTCGACTACTTCGAGAAGCTGCGCACCTGGTCCCAGGCGTTCCCGCCGGCCGAGCGCGACCAGCCGGCGCTCGACTCGTACGCCCCTCTCGGGCTGCTCAGCCCGTATCCGCTCACCGAGCAGCCGGACAGTGTGCGCGACGCCCTCGAGACCGGCTACGCACTCGGCAAGGAGGCGCTCGAGTCGGCCCTGCGGCCGGTGGGCGTGGACGTCGACCACTGGCGGGTCGACCTCCACGTGTTCGACTACAACCTCGACTTCTTCGAGGTCGGCGCGATCGACGCACCCGAGTGGAAGGTCCCGGACCCCCGGACCCGGTACGCACACCGTGCGACGGCGGCCCTCGGCGGGCTGTGGGGCGACCACGCCTACGAGGTGGCCGAGTTCATGACCGACGAGGATGCGGACGGCGAGCCACTCACGGGCGAGCACAGCTACCGCCTGCGACTGCGCCCGACCCCGCCGGTCGGCGCGTTCTGGTCGCTGACGATGTACGATCTCCCGCTCCATCACCTCGTCCCGAACGTGCTCGGGCGGTACTCGGTGGGGGAGAGGACGCACGGGCTCGAGTACGACGACGACGGAGGACTGACCATCACGATGAGCGCCACCCGACCGACCGACGAGAAGGCCGCCGCCAACTGGCTGCCCGCGCCCGCTGGACGCTTCCGCCCGATCCTGCGCCTCTACGTGCCGGGCGACGAGGTGCTCGACGGGCGTTACCGGGTCCCTGCGATCGAGCGGATCGCCTGACGTGGCGCGCTCGATCTACATCACGTCAGCCGAGGGCCACACGGGCAAATCGACGGTCGCCCTCGGGGTCCTGGAGTCACTCCGCCACTCGGTCGGCCGGGTCGGCGTGTTCCGCCCGGTCGCGCGTTCGACGGCGGAGCGGGACTATGTGCTCGAGCTGCTCCTTCAGCGGATCACTGCGGAGATCACGTACGAGGAGGCGCTGGGAGTCGGCTACGACGATGTGCACGCCGACGCGGATGCGGCGCTCGCCGAGATCGTGAGGCGCTTCCGGGCCGTGGAGGCGCGGTGCGACACGGTCGTCATCCTCGGCTCGGACTACACCGACGTCGGGAGTCCCACCGAGCTGGGCTACAACGCCCGGATCGCCGCCAACCTGGGAGCGCCGGTGCTGCTCGTCCTCGGCGGCCGGATCGGCCAGGGCTTCGGCGAGCGCCTCGGCCAGGCCGACCCGCGCACGCCGGAGGAGCTCCGTCAGCTCGCCGAACTGGCGATCGCCGAGCTGCGCACCGCCCACGCGGGACTCCTCGCGGTGGTCGCCAATCGCTCGGACGGGGCGCACCTCCCGGAGATCGTGGCGGCGGTCGGCGCGGCCGTCGGTGCTGCGGCCGTCGTCGCGGGCAGCGACGACCGTCCACCGGTGTGGGCCATCCCTGAGGACCCGTTCCTGGTCGCTCCCAGCATCCGCTCGATCATGGACGAGACCGGCGGGAGCCTGGTCGCCGGTGAGGAGGCGCTGCTGGCGCGCGAGGCCCTCGGGGTCGTCGTCGCCGGCATGTCGATGAACAACGTCCTGCCGCGGCTGGTGGAGGGCTCGGTCGTCGTCGTGCCCGGCGACCGCACCGAGGTGCTGCTCGCGGTGGTCATGGCCAACGCGTCCGGAACGTTCCCCTCCATCGCCGGCATCGTCCTCAACGGCGGATTCGACCTTCCCGAGCCGATCGAGCGTCTGCTTGGAGGCCTCCGTTCGCCCCTGCCGATCGTGCGCACCAGCCTCGACACCTACGACACGATTGTGCGGATCACGCACGCCCGGGGCCGGCTGGCCGCCGACTCGCAGCGCAAGTACGACACCGCGCTCGCCCTGTTCGAACGGCACGTGGATGCGGATGCGCTGCTCGCGCGTCTCAACGTCTCGCGCCACGACGTCGTCACGCCGCTGATGTTCGAATACGACCTGATCGAGCGTGCGCGCGAAGCGAAGAAGCACATCGTGCTGCCCGAGGGCGAGGACGACCGCATCCTGCGCGCGGCCCACACCCTGCTCAGCCGCGGCGTCGCCCGGCTCACCATCCTCGGGGAGCCGTTCGAGGTGCGCTCGCGGGCGATCGAGCTCGGCCTCGACCTGGCGGAGGCGGACGTGCTCAGCCCGTTCGACGACGTGCTGCGGCTCCGCTTCGCGAACGAGTACGCCCGGCTCCGGGCCCACAAGGGGATCACCGTGGACCAGGCGGCCGACACGGTCACCGACCCCTCCTACTTCGGCACGATGATGGTGCACCTGGGGCTCGCCGACGGGATGGTGTCGGGCGCCGCCCATACGACCGCGCACACCATCCGCCCTGCGTTCGAGATCATCAAGACGACGCCGGGGGTCTCGGTGGTCTCCAGCGTCTTCCTGATGGCCCTGGCCGACCGGGTGCTGATCTACGGGGACTGCGCGGTCATCCCGGACCCCACCTCCGAGCAGCTGGCCGACATCGCCGTCTCGTCGGCCCGGACCGCCGAGCAGTTCGGGATCGAGCCGCGCGTCGCGATGCTGTCCTACTCCACAGGGAACTCAGGTGCCGGCGCCGACGTGGACAAGGTGCGCGTCGCGACGGAGCTCGTGCGGCAACGGGCGCCGCAGCTCGCGGTGGCCGGGCCCATCCAGTACGACGCGGCAGCGGATGCGGCGGTCGGAGCCGCCAAGATGCCCGGCTCGGAGGTGGCGGGGCGCGCGACCGTGTTCATCTTCCCGGACCTGAACACCGGCAACAACACGTACAAGGCGGTGCAGCGAAGCGCGGGCGCTGTCGCGATCGGACCGGTCCTCCAGGGGTTGCGCAAGCCGATCAACGACCTCTCCCGCGGGGCCACCGTGGACGACATCGTCAACACGGTCGCCATCACGGCGATCCAGGCGGCACTCTCGTGAGCGCGGTCCTCGTCGTGAACAGCGGCTCGTCCTCGTTCAAGTACCAGCTGATCGACAGCGAATCCGAGGAGTCTCTCGCGTCGGGTCTCGTCGAGCGCATCGGAGAGGGGATGGGCAGCGCGACCCATCGGGGACCGCATGGCACCTCGGAGTGCTCGCTCGAGATCCCCGACCACACGGCCGGCTTCCGCGTCATGCTCGATGCCTTCGCCGCGGAGGGGCCGAGCCTGGAGCAGAACCCACTGGAGGCGGTCGGGCACCGGGTGGTGCACGGCGGCAAACGCTTCTTCGAGCCGACCATCGTGACTCCGCTCGTCGAGATCAACATCGAGGACCTCTCCGAGCTCGCTCCCCTGCACAATCCGGCGAATCTGGAGGGCATCCGGGCGGCGAAGAAGGCCTTCCCGGACATCCCGCACGTCGCGATCTTCGACACGGCCTTCCATCAGACCATGCCGCCGCCCGCGTACACATACGCGATCGACGCGGAGGTGGCCGAGCGTCACCGCGTCCGGCGGTACGGCTTCCACGGCACCTCGCACAAGTACGTGTCCGAAGCGGCGGCCGCGTTCCTTGGCCGCCCGCTCGGCGAGCTGCGGCAGATCGTGCTGCACCTCGGGAACGGCGCGTCCGTCTGCGCTGTCGACGGCGGCCGCTCGGTCGAGACCTCGATGGGGATGACACCGCTCGAGGGGCTCGTGATGGGCACGCGCTCCGGCGACCTCGATCCGGCGGTGCTCATCCACCTCGCCCGGCGCGCGCAGCTCTCGACCGACGACCTGGATGAACTGCTCAACCGGCGCAGCGGGCTCCTCGGTCTCTCCGGGCGGAGCGACATGCGGGATGTGCGGCAGGCGGCAAACGCAGGAGACGAGTCCGCGCGGTTGGCGCTGGAGGTCACCATCCATCGGCTCAAGCACTACCTCGGGGCGTACGTCGCCCTGCTCGGTGGCCTCGATGTGCTGACCTTCACGGCCGGGATCGGCGAGAACGACACGGCGCTGCGCGCCGACGTGCTCTCCGGGCTGGAGGTGCTCGGCATCCGGCTCGATCCCGAGCGGAACGCGAGCACGTCGCGGGAGGCGCGGGTCATCTCCTCGGACGACTCGCCCGTCACCGTCCTGGTGGTGCCGACGAACGAGGAACTGGAGATCGCTCGCCAGTCGGTGCAGGCTGTGCGGGAGACCACCGGAGGCTGACGGGAGCAGAGGCCATGCGGCGAGGGCGCGGCGAGGGCGGGCGGCAGCGGATGTCGCCGGCCTCCCGCGCGCGGTGCGCTCGCGCGGCGCTGATGGCGATCGCGGTGGCACTCCTCGCCTCGGCCTGTACGTCGGACTTCGGCGGGAGCGCGCGTTTCCTCTTCGGCCGGACGGGAGACGGGATCGCCCAGCCCGTCAGCATCCAGGTCACGGGACTCGAACCCAACGAACCGGTCGTCCTCAGGGCACAGGCGCACATCGGCTCGGGATCGTGGTCCTCCCGCGCCGTGTACATGGTGCCGCCGGACGGCCGTATCCAGCTGTCGACGCAGGAGCCTGTGGCGGCGCCGTACCCCCGTCCCGACCCGGCGGGCCTGCTCTGGAGCATGACCGGTCCGTCGCTCAGTCAGCAGCAACTGGAGGCGGAGTGGGCCTTCGGAAGTCTCGACGTCGGATTCACCGCGGAGCAGGGCGGGCGGCTGGTCGCCTCCACCGTGCTGCACCGTCCGCCGCTGGCGACCGGGACGCGCGACCGCGATGTGCTCGGGAGCGATCTGGCAGCGACGGGTGACCCGGATGCGTCCGGCTTCGCGCCGACTGCCCGTGTCGGAGCGCTGGTGTCCGCCTTGCCGACACCGGTCGACCTGCGGCCCGGCGTCATCCTGATCGACGGCGACGAGGGCGGGGCCTCGGGAGCATTCGCCGCACACATGATCGCGTCCGCCGGTTTCCCCGTGTTCGTGCTGCCCGCCTTCGTCCCGGCGGGACAGATCCCGGGCTCGGCCGCGCTCTCCGTCGAGACGTTCGATGCGGCCCTCGCGTGGTTCTCCTCTCTGGCGATCGTGGACGAGGACCGCATCTTCGTCTACGGGACCGGTGCGGCCTCTGCCCTGGCCCTGTGGTTCGCGGCGAACGAGCCGTCCCGCATCCACGGCGCCATCGCCGCCGACGGCGCCACCGCGCTGCAGTGCACGTCTGCAGCGGGGAGCCCGTTGCTCATCCAGCACGGGCTCCCGCTGCCCTGCGCGAATCCGGACCGCACCATCGCCGGGACGGACATCCTGCCGCTGGTGCGCATCCCCGGTCCGCTCGTGCTCGCGTGCGGCACCGGCGACCGGCTGCTGCCGACGGCGTGCGCCTGGACGCGGGCGGGGCAGCGGGCGCGCGGGAACCAGGAAGGCGACACCTTCCTCTATGCGCAGGGAGCGGGCCACGACATCACGACGCCTCCGCTGCTGCCGATCGGTCTCAGCGACCTGCCGCCGCTGACGGCCCAGGCGACCGAAGCGGCGCGCGCCCAGTTCTGGTCCGTCGTCATCGGCAAGCTCAACGGGGCGATGCGCCCGTGAGACGGGTGGCGGCGGCGGTGGTGCTCGTACTCGCGGCGCTGGCCGGCGTGATAGGATGCTCGGGCTCCGCGGCGGGCGGGCCGCGCATCGACGCGAGCGACGAGCCGAGCGAAGTGTGGCAGCCGGTGCACCTCCGCCTGGTCGCGCTGCCGCCCGGCGAACGGGTGACGGTGCAGGCGCACGTCGCCTCCGTAGTGCTGGGCGGGCCGTCGTGGAGCTCGGAGGCGGTCTATGCCATCCCCTCGTCCGGCGTCGTGGACCTCGATGACGACGTCCCGCTGGAGGCGCCATTCACAGGAGCGGACGGGATGGGCCTGTTCTGGTCGCTGCGCAGCCACAACGGGGATCCGGCGACGTCGCAGGAGCAGTGGGCCGGGTCGACGCTGACCGTCGAGCTCGACGCCCTCGTCGACGGACGGCGGATCGCGGTGCGGCGGCTGCATCGCGTGGGCCTGTCGTCGGTGGCGCCCTCGCGCGCCGTCTTCGACGACGGCATCACCGGGGACTACTTCGCGCCGGCCCGCGGGGTCCGCGCCCCCGGTCCGGCCGTCCTGGTCTTCGACGGGACCGAGCCGGACGTGCAGACGGGCATCCTGGCCGCCGCGACGCTCTCGGCGATGGGGTACCCGGCCCTCGCCCTGTCGACCTATGGATCGGCGGGGCAGCTGGAACCGGTCCGCACCCTCCCGGCCGAGCGGGTCGTCGCTGCGCTCGACTGGCTGCGAGCGCAGCCGGGGGTCGACCCTCGGCGCGTGTTCGTCTTCGGCACCTCCCGGGGAGCGCAGCTGGCGTTGTGGGCCGCGGCCGCGCATCCCGAGCTGGTGTACGGCGCCATCGCGCCCGCCGGCACCACGGGCCTGGTCTGCCCGTCGCCGGTTCCGGTTCCGGCCGTGACGGTGGGCGGGGCGTGGGTCCCGTGCGTCAGCGGTACCCGGGAGGTGTCGCCGGCAGCCGTGCTCGACCTCCGGCGCATCCCGGGACCCGTCATCCTGGGATGCGCCGGCCGCGACGAGCAGCTCGACAACGGCTGCCAGTGGCTCGACGCCGCTGCAGCCCTCCGGCCGGCCCGCGGGGGCGACGCGTATGTCCGGGCGCCGCAGTCGGGACACGTCTTCTACACACCGCCGTACACGCCGCTGTACCTGCCTCCGGCACCCCAGGCGCAGGCGACGGAGGACGCCCGCGTCGCGCTGTGGTCGGCCATCGCCCGGGCGCTGAACGTCCGCGGCCCCTGAACGGCCTGCGCCCACCCGAATGTCGGCGGCGGTGAGTACCATGTGTGAGTGGTAACCGCCCTGTATCGCCGCTATCGGCCCGACACCTTCGCCGAGATGATCGGCCAGTCCCAGGTGACGGAGCCGCTGATGACGGCGCTGCGCACCAACCGTGTCAATCACGCCTATCTCTTCTCGGGTCCGCGCGGCTGTGGCAAGACCACCTCCGCGCGCATCCTGGCCCGCTGCCTCAACTGCGCGGAGGGCCCCACCGACACCCCCTGCGGGAAGTGCGCGAGTTGCCTTGAGCTGAGCCGCGACGGCAGCGGTTCCCTCGACGTGGTCGAGATCGACGCCGCGAGCCACAACGGTGTGGATGACGCCCGCGACATCCGCGAACGCGCCATCTTCGCGCCGGCCCGCGACCGCTACAAGATCTTCATCCTCGACGAGGCGCACATGGTCACGCCGCAGGGCTTCAACGCGCTGCTCAAGATCGTCGAGGAGCCGCCGGAGCACGTGAAGTTCATCTTCGCGACGACGGAGCCCGAGAAGGTCATCGGCACCATCCGCTCCCGCACGCACCACTACCCGTTCCGGCTCGTACCTCCCGCGCAGATGCTGGAGTACGTGCAGAGCCTGTGCGACAGCGAGGGGATGACCGTCGCTCCGGGCGTACTGCCGCTCGTCGTCCGCGCCGGCGGCGGCTCGCCGCGCGACACGCTCTCGCTGCTCGACCAGCTGATGGCCGGCTCCGAGGGGAGTGCGATCGAGTACGAGCGGGCGGTCGCCCTCCTCGGGTACACGCACGCGGCGCTGCTCGACGACGTGATCGACACGATCGCGGCCCGGGACGCGGCGGGCGCGTTCGCGGCGGTCGACCGCGTCATCCAGACCGGGCAGGATCCGCGGCGCTTCGTCGAAGACCTGCTGGAGCGGCTGCGCGACCTCATCGTCGTCGCCGCCACGAGCGTCGAGGGCGCAGCCGCAGTCCTGCGAGGAGTGCCCCAGGACGAGCTCGACCGGATGGGCGTGCAGGCCATGAAGTTCGGCGCGGCCGAGCTCAGCCGTGCGGCCGACATCGTCAACGCCGCGCTCACCGAGATGACCGGCGCCACCTCGCCGCGACTCCACCTGGAACTGATGATCGCGCGCGTCCTGGTGCCCTCGAGCGACGAGAGCGAGCGGGGCGCGCTCGCGCGCGTCGAGCGGCTGGAGCGCCGCGTCGGCGTCAGCGACGCGGTCGGCCCGGGGCGGGCGGCGCAGCCGGAACGCGCGGCTGCCGCGGTGGAGTCGCCGGCCGCCGGGTCCGGTGTTTCGTCGCAGCGTGCTGCCGAGGTGCGGACCGGCGAGGGGCGGACCCGCGAGACACCGACGTCGGAGGCTCGGACCACTGAGGGGCGGACCACTGAGGGGCGGACCGCCGAGGGGCGGACCGCCGAGGGGCGGACCGCCGAGGGGCGGACCGCCGAGGCTCGGGCTTCCGAAGCGCGGAGCCCGGAGGGGCTGACCTCGGAGGCGACGGCTTCCGAGGCGCGGGCCGCCGATGCGTCGACCTCGGAGGTGCCGGCCTCCGACGGGCGGACTGCCGAGGTGCCGGCCTCCCAGACGGGCCGGTCTCCCCGATTGCCGGAATCGCCCGCGCCCGCCCCCGAGCCCAGTGCGGCCGCACCGACGGCCGCGTTCGTCGGAGCGGTGACGACGCAGCAGGTGAAGGACGCCTGGCCGCAGATCCTCGATGCGGTGCAGAGGGCCAAGCGCAGCGCGTGGATGGTCGTCTTCACCGCTCAGGTCCGCTCGCTGAACGGGGACGTGCTGACGCTCTCCTTCCCGAGCGAGAACGACGTGCAGAGCTTCCGTCAGCCCGAAGCCGGCGGCGCGCCGGGCGTCAGCGAGTACCTCCGCCAGGGCATCGTCGACGTGCTCGGCATCCGGGTGAAGTTCATCGCCCGGGCCGACTCGACGCCCGGATCGGGCGCAGCGCCCCGCCCCTCTGCGGGAGCGCCGACCGTGCCCGTGGCCGAGACATGGCCGGGAGCGGATTCCTCCGGCCCGCGTGCAGCGCCCGAGGCCTCCGTGCCTGCCGGGCCGCCCGTGCCGGCGAGCACCGCGTCCGGTGCGCACCCGGCGCGCACCGGTGGGGCACCCGCTGCCTCAGCGGGCGTACCGTCCGCAGATCGGGCGGCGTCTCCCTCGGCAGGGTCGTCTTCCGTGGAGCGTGCAGGGTCTGCTTCAGCGGGGTCGTCCTCCGTGGAGCGTGCAGGGTCTGCCTCAGCGGCTCCCGATTCCGCTGCGATCGTGACCGAGTGGGCGACCGTGACCATTCCGTCCGCGTCCGCGGAGGACGCGGGCGCATCCATGTCTGCGAACGCGGCCACTTCCGTCGCAACGATGGAGCGGCCCGCCGAGATCGCGACCGCATCCGCTCCAGCGACCTCGGACCGGCCTTCGGCTTCGAGCGGAGAGGCCGCTCCGGACGAGCCGCCCTACGACGACGTCCCGCCGCCGGAGATCGAGCCGCCGTTCGAGCCTCCGGTCCCCGAGGAGCCTGCCGGGGATTGGGCAGCGGCCCCGGCCGCCCCCGCCCGCCCGGCGCGACCCGCTTCCGGGCCGACGGCCTCGGCGCCCCCCGCTGCTGCACCCGTCGCCTCGACGCCCTCCGCACCCGCGACCCCGGGGGCCGCTACCTCCGCGCGCGCCGCCTCCGCGCCCTCCGCTTCCGCTTCCGGAGCCTCCGCGCCCGCACCCTCCACCGCGGCACCCGGCGTCCCAGCGCGCTCGGCGTCGGCCCCGGCTGCGGCTGGGTCCCGTACGCCCACGTTCCAGCAGCCCCAGCGCTACGGCGAGGCCGTGGTGCGCGAGATCCTCGGCGCCACTTTCATCGAGGAGCAGCCCGCACCTCCCAACCCCGGGATGAGGTAGGCCGTGTACGAAGGCATCGTCCAGGAGCTGATCGACGAGCTCGGGCGGCTGCCGGGCATCGGCCCGAAGTCCGCCCAGCGCATCGCGTTCCACATCCTGCAGACCGAGACGTTCGACGTCACCCGCCTCGCCGAGGTGCTGCTCGAAGTGCGCGACAAGGTGCGCTTCTGCGAGATCTGCGGCAACGTCTCGGAGCAGGCCACCTGCTCCATCTGCCGCGATCCGCGCCGGAACCCCGCCCTGATCTGCGTGGTCGAGGAGGCGAAGGACGTCGTCGCGATCGAGCGCACGCGCGAGTTCCGCGGTCTGTACCACGTCCTCGGCGGAGCGATCAGCCCGATCGACGGCGTCGGTCCCGACGACCTGCGCATCCGGCAGCTGATGCAGCGGCTCGCGGACGGCACCGTCCAGGAGGTCATCATCGCGACCGACCCGAACCTGGAGGGCGAGGCGACCGCGACCTACCTGAGCCGGCTGCTCGTCGCGCTCGACCTCCGTGTCACCCGGCTCGCCTCCGGCCTGCCCGTCGGCGGCGACCTCGAGTACGCCGACGAGGTCACCCTCGGCCGCGCCTTCGAGGGCCGCCGCCAGGTCTCCTGACCCACCCAACCTCCCACCCCACATCGCCTCACCCACCTCCCGTCGTCGAAAACGGAGGCGAACTCGCCTCTTCGCCCTCGCAATCTCCTCCGCTTCCCGCAAAACCGTGCCCCGCTCGCCGTGGGCACCTCCGTTTCCGACGGCTCTCCGCAGGAGAACGGGAAGCGGATGTCCAGCCTGCGCACCGTTTCGTCACATGAAGATCGGGTCATATGGCGGCCGGTAAGATGGGAAGCCCGTGAGTTCAGGAGTATTCGTGGCCCTCATCGTCCAGAAGTTCGGCGGTTCGTCCGTCGCGACAGCTGAGAGCATCAAGCGCGTCGCGAAGCGCATCGTCGAGACGCGCAAGGCCGGCAACGAGGTCGTCGTCGCCGTCTCGGCCATGGGCGACACGACGGACGAGCTCCTCGACCTGGCTCACGAGGTCACTCCGATCCCGGCCCCCCGCGAGCTCGACATGCTGCTGACCGCCGGGGAGCGCATCTCGATGGCGCTCCTCGCGATGGCCATCAAGAGCATGGGCTACGACGCGCGCTCGTTCACCGGAAGCCAGGCGGGCATGATCACCGACGCGCAGCACGGCGCCGCGCGCATCGTGGATGTCACGCCCGGCCGCATCCAGGATGCGCTGGACGAGGGTGCCATCGCCATCGTCGCCGGCTTCCAGGGCTTCAGCCGCGAGTCCCGCGACATCACCACCCTCGGCCGTGGCGGCTCGGACACGACCGCCGTCGCTCTGGCCGCCGCGTTGAGCGCCGAGGTGTGCGAGATCTACACCGACGTCGACGGCGTCTTCACGTCCGACCCGCGCGTGGTGCCCCTCGCCCGCAAGATCGACCGCATCACCAGCGAGGAGATGCTCGAGCTGGCGGCCGCGGGTGCGAAGGTGCTGCACATCCGTGCGGTGGAGTACGCCCGACGTCACAACGTGACCCTGCATGTGCGGTCCTCGTTCTCGAACAAAGAGGGCACCTACGTCCTCAACGAAGCTGCGGCCGCGCAGGCGGCCAAGAAGGATGGAACCGTGGAAGAGCCCATCATCTCCGGCGTGGCCACCGATCTCACCGAGGCCAAGATCACCGTCGTCGGCGTGCCCGACGTGCCAGGCAAGGCCGCGCAGATCTTCAAGATCGTGGCGAAGGCCAATGCCAACGTCGACATGATCGTTCAGAACGTGTCGGCCGCCGCGACGAGCCTCACCGACATCTCCTTCACTCTGCCGAAGTCCGAGGGGCAGCGCGTGCTGACTGCGCTGACCGCAGAGCGTGACGAGGTCGGCTACCAGTCGCTGCAGTATGACGACCAGATCGGCAAGCTGGCCCTGGTCGGCGCCGGGATGCGCACGAACTCCGGCGTCTCCGCCAAGCTCTTCGAGGCCCTCTACGATGCCGGCATCAACATCGAGATGATCTCCACGAGTGAGATCCGCATCTCGGTCGTCACCCGGGCGGACACAGTCGCCGAGGCGGCCCGCGTCGTCCACACGGCGTTCGGGCTGGACGGCGACGAGAAGGCGATCGTCTACGCCGGGACCGGCCGCTAGAACCATCCAGAACCTCAGGGAATGCCGGCCGCGACACGGCCGTTGACCTCACAAACGATCCGAAGGACTGACATGAGCGAGCCCACCGATTTCGACAGCAACGGCTTCGACATCGCGGTCGTCGGCGCCACCGGCCAGGTGGGCGGCGTCATGCGCCGTCTCCTGGAGGAGCGCGACTTCCCGGTGAAGAGCATCCGCTACTTCGCCTCCTCCCGCTCGGCCGGCACGACCCTGCCGTTCAAAGGCCGGCAGATCACGGTGGAGGATGTCGCGACCGCCGATATCTCCGGGATCGACATCGCCCTGTTCTCCGCGGGAGCCACCGGATCGAAGGCGCACGCGCCGCGCTTCGCCGAGGCGGGCGCCATCGTCATCGACAACTCGAGCGGCTGGCGCATGGACCCCGAGGTCCCGCTCGTGGTCTCCGAGGTGAACCCGGACGCCATCGCCGAGGCGCGCAAGGGCATCATCGCCAACCCGAACTGCACGACGATGGCGGCCATGCCCGTCCTCAAGCCGCTGCACGACGAGGCGGGCCTCACCCGTCTCGTGGTCAGCACCTACCAGGCCGTCTCGGGATCCGGCCTCGCCGGCGCCGAGGAGCTGGCCGAGCAGGCCCGTGCGGCCGTCGCCGACGAGCACCTGCTCGACCTGGTGCACGACGGCTCGGCCGTTGCCCTGCCTGCACCGGTCAAGTACGTCCGCCCGATCGCGTTCGACGTCATCCCGCTCGCCGGCTCGATCGTCGACGACGGGCTGAACGAGACCGATGAGGAGAAGAAGCTGCGCAACGAGTCGCGCAAGATCCTCGGTCTGCCGGAGCTGCTGGTCAGCGGAACGTGTGTACGCGTCCCGGTCTTCACCGGTCACTCGCTGTCGATCAACGCGGAGTTCGCCCGGCCGATCAGCCCCGAGCGGGTCGCCGAGCTTCTGGCGGACGCGCCGGGCGTCCAGGTAACCGACGTTCCCACGCCGCTGCAGGCGGCGGGCAGCGACCCGAGTTTCGTGGGTCGCATCCGTGCCGACGAGGGCGCTCCCGCGGGCCGGGGAATCGCGCTGTTCGTCAGCAATGACAACCTCCGCAAGGGTGCCGCGCTCAACGCCGTCCAGATCGCCGAGCTGGTCGCCGAGCGCCTGGCGAACCCCGTCACCGCGTAGCGCGATCGCCCCTGTCGGCGTCGACGCATCCGCCGCGCGAACACCCGATGTCTCGACATCGAGAGATCCTGGTGTTCGCGCGCCGGTCGTGACGCGCCCGCATCATAGGATTGGCGGGTGAGCAATTCTCCCATCGACGTCGTCCTGATCGGCGGCGGCATCATGAGTGCGACGCTGGGGGCCATGATCCAGCGCGTGCAGCCCGACTGGAGCATACGTATCTACGAGCGCCTGGGCGAGGTGGCCCAGGAGTCGTCGAATCCGTGGAACAACGCCGGCACTGGTCATGCCGCGCTGTGCGAGCTCAACTACATGCCCGAGGCATCGGACGGCAGCGTCGATCCCGCCAAGGCGATCAGCATCAACGAGCAGTTCCAGCTGAGCCGCCAGTTCTGGTCGAGCCTCGTGGCTGCCGGCGACCTGCCCGAGCCGCACACGTTCATCAACTCGACCCCGCACATGACGTTCGTCCGCGGGCGGGACAATGTCCGCTACCTCCGCAAGCGCTTCGAGGCGCTCAAAGACCAGCCGCTGTTCGCCGGCATGGAGTACTCGGAGGACCCGGCCGTCATCGGCGAGTGGACCCCGCTGCTCACCAAGAAGCGCAACCGCAAGCAGCGCATCGCGGCGACCCGCACGACCTCGGGAACCGACGTCGACTTCGGCGCGCTGACCCGGGCGCTCATGGACAATCTGGTCGAGAACGGCGCCGAGCTCGCCCTCAACCACAGCGTCCGTGACATCTCGCGTACGAAGGACGGGCTGTGGCGCCTCCGAGTGCGTCACGATGTCGGTCACACCTCGCACGCGGTGACCGCGCGGTTCGTGTTCGTGGGCGCGGGCGGCGGCGCGCTGCACCTCCTCCAGAAGGCCGGCATCCCCGAGATCGCGGGCTTCGGCGGCTTCCCGATCTCCGGGCAGTTCCTGCGCACCAGCGACCCCAAGCTCGTCGCGCAGCATCAGGCGAAGGTCTACGGCAAGGCTGCCGTCGGCGCGCCGCCGATGTCGGTGCCGCACCTGGACACCCGCGTGGTGGACGGCGAGGCCTCGCTGCTGTTCGGACCGTACGCGGGATTCAGCCCGAAGTTCCTGAAGACAGGATCGTGGTTCGACCTGCCCGGCTCCATCCGCGCCGGCAACCTCGGTCCGATGCTCGCCGTGGCGCGCGACAACTTCGACCTCATGAAGTACCTCATCGGCGAGTTGCTGGCCAGCCGGGACAAGAAGTTCCAGGCGCTGAAGGAGTTCATGCCGACGGCGCGGCCGGAGGACTGGGAGCTCATCACTGCGGGCCAGCGCGTCCAGGTGATGAAGAAGGATGCGAAGAAGGGCGGAGTTCTTCAGTTCGGCACCGAGGTGGTCGCGGCGGAGGACGGAACCATCGCGGGCCTGCTCGGCGCCTCGCCGGGCGCATCCACGGCCGTCCCGATCATGGTGGACCTTTTGAAGCGCTGCTTCCCCGACCGTTTCGGCGCGTGGCTGCCTACGCTGAAGGAACTCATTCCGACCGTGGGCACGACGCTCAACGATAAGCCGGACGAGGCGCACCGGGTGCTCGCCTCCACGGCGGAGACGCTGCAGCTGCAGGCCTAGACCTGTCTCTTATACACATCTCCGAGCCCACGAGACACTCGCTAATCTGGGGGGGCGGTTTTTTTTTTGGGGGGGGGGGGGGGGGGGGGGGGGGGGGGGGGGGGGGGGGGGGGGGGGGGG